>JANOZA010000058.1:0-5793 GCA_031429155.1 Verrucomicrobiota bacterium
CTCGCGAACCCCCGGCTATTCATGGGGGAACCGCTCCGCGGTTCGATGCAGGGAGTTCGGACCTTTTGCAAAAACACCACCTAGAACGTGACCTCCACCGGCGCGCTTTTGGGTCCCTCGCCTGCAGCGTTGAAGGCAGCCACGGCATATTCCAGCACGGGGCCCACAGGCTGACCTGTCAGGGCCAGAGTCGCAGCCGCGGTGGTTCCAGCCAGCGTCCAGACGGTTTCCCCCAATGGCCGGCGGTAGAAATTATAACCGTCAGCGCCCGGTGCGGCGCCCCACGCGGCGTCACCGTTTCCGGGCGTGCCGGTATCCGGCGTCACCGTTAGGTCCAGGGGAGCCGGCGGCGCATTGTCCGGCGGCGGAGCCGCGCCGTCCCGGATGTAGGACATGTCAAAAAACGTCTCCACCACCGGCTCGGGCCCGTACTTGGTCATGGCGCGCCCGAGGTTGCGGTACATGGCGAGGCAGGCGGCCTTGCGGCGCACTTCCAGGGCATCGGAGAGGTCCTCCACATTTCCTTCCGCGCCCTGCTGGGTGCTGCGCGCGGCAGCGAGGGTGCCAGCGTAGGTATTGACCTGCGTGGCGACCGCTGCCAGCGGAGCCTGAGCGGTCAGGGCCGCCCCCAGGGCCGTCAGTTTCAGAATCCGTTGTTCGTAGGCCCCTCTGGTGAGCGCCTGACGGCCCTCGGGAAAGAGCACGGTATAGCCCGGCTTGCCTTCCATATACGGCTTGCCCACGCCAGCAGCTTGGATCTCCACGATCCACTCATCCAGCCTGCCGGCTATTCCCGTCAGGAGTTCCTCCACGGTCTGCGTGGCACCTCTATAAGTACCGCGCGCCAGCGTCCACGAGAGATGGGCCGACGCCCACAGGCTCAATTCCGATGCCGCCTCTCCCTGAATGATCTGGAGGGCCGTATCGCCCGGGTTATTCGCCAGCTTCTTTGTGGCGCGCGCCACATGGTCCCGGAGGAGAATGTCGCACAGTTTGTAACTGTTTCTCGTAATGACCTCGAACGTATTGCTGATGTAAATCCAGGTATTCATGGGAGTGGTAATGATGGTTGAGCGGTTAATGACGCGAGCCCAGCGCTGGCTCTCCTGAGAGGGAGTCGAACGCTTCCGCGCACGGCTCAATTATCATGTTTGTGCCCCGGATTCAAGAAAAATGTGCTCCTTTTATGCCTCACAAAAGCACCACAGACAAAAATAGCGCGCCGGACTCAATCGGGCGCGGGTGATCTATATGGGAATTATACCGGAGCTAATCTGGGAGGCCGGATCGTCTTCGGCGTCACGCCGGAGGCGCTAAGGCGCAAGCTACTGCATTCGGCGAAGTGCCGAAAGCATCATGGAGCGCCAGATCGTTACCGGCTCCATGCCGAAGCCAATCGGGAGCGCCCGATTACAGCCGACGCGGCGCCGGAGATGATTGGGAACACAGGCTCTCTTGAAAGGTCGCACCGGCCTCAATCCCGAACGCGTAAAGCCCTTCCGGGTAGGAGGGTAGCGTGCCCGCCCACATGCGACAGGTCGGGCGTGGTAGTCACTGCGACCGCGGTGTCGTGGCTGCCGCCCGGCGGCGGAAGAAAAGTATGGTGGCCAGAAGAACCAGGCACGCGCCAGCGAGCCACCACCATTTTTCGCTGCCGCCACGGGCACTAACGGCGGGCTTTGAGCGGCGCTCCTGTTCGGGCGGCTCAGACGGGCCAACCGCAGCAGGCGCTGCCGGCGAAAGATCATCCGCCGCACTATCAGGCCCAAAATCCTTCCCAGCTTGCATGGAGACATGCTCGTAACCCGGGGGCGGCGGGATGGGTTCGCTGTAAAAAGTACGCCTCTCCAGCGGTGTGCGCGGCCAGCGGACATGCACATAGAGCGCCAGCGGCCGGGCAGGATCGAAGCCTTTTTGAAACCAAACCTCAAATTTAATCCCCCCGGCATCGTTCCAGCGAGTGAGGCAACCATCCCGCACACCTTTTTCCACATCATCGTAGTGCCTGTGATCAGCCTTCACTGCGGCAAGAAACGCATCCAGTTCAGCTTCGGTGCGCCGGGGCTGGCCAAAAGGCAGCCACTGCAACATTTCCGCCCGGCATGCGGCAAGTGATTTCACACCGCTGTTCAACTCGATATACCTGAGCAGTCCGTTCCCTTGCGGGCAAATATCAATTACTTGTGATTCATGCTCCGGCAACGCGGTGCCATTCGATTGAATCAGAGTCATCCGGAGGTGCTTCACTTCCAGCGTTGTCCGCTCTAAACTCGGATGCCGATAGGGCCGCAGGCCGGCGTCAAAGATGTCTTTCAGCGTTCCAGGCGTGGCCACGCGCAGCGTCACTGCCGGCCAGTTCCCGGGCGGGTCCGCCGACATGGCTCTGAGTCCGGTCACTATCAGAAACCCACCGAAGGTGAGTTTCGCAATGAGGCTATTCACGGGGCAATTCGTGCTCATCATAAACGTAAGGTTTTGCGGCATCGAACATGGTTTGGCTGGTGTGAAAAAGGCGCTTCGTCGCATCGAAATTCGGGCCCGCAGTGCTGGTGCCGAGCCACATTTCGAGCATCCCGTTTGTCGGGTTTGAGGTCCAAGCCCAGCGGTCTTCATACGTATCCAACCGCCCGCCCGGGACTGTGGCTTGGAAAGTGGGAGTGTACGGGGCCACAGGATTCAAAGGATTCTTGTTGGAGTTGGCAGACAACCACTGCCCGGCATCAGCGAGGCCATCAGCCCCCACCGCGACAGTTATACTGCCAAACCAAGCGTTTCCTATAGCATAGGGTTGCTTCAATCTGGTTGTCTTGAGAATGTTGTAATTCTTCTGGACAACATCCTTTTGTTCGCGCCGCAACAGTTCACCGTTTCCCTGATTGATCTGGGCGGTATCGCTAACTCTAATTCCGGCGTCAATTAACTCCCATGCATCTAAGTTTGTGATCCTATCTCCTGCTTTAGCCACGACGTGTTCAATGGCCCAGAGCCCGCTGGCCATGTAAGCCCGGTGGGTCCAAGCCATATCATAAAAGATTTGTTTTTGACCATCAAGCAGCAGGTCATTGATAAAGGTCTTGATTCCCCCGGTGGCTCCCTGCGGCACGAGCGCCGTCTGGAATTCTAACCACTTTGTCAAGTCGCTCATGCCGGCGAATATCGGTCCTGCGGCTACTTTGGCCATGCCGGCCCACATGAACTTCTCCGGCATCTGTTTATACAACTGCCGGTAGTAGTAATAGAGTTGCCGGACATAGTTCACATTGCTGGCGGCCCCGGTATTGAAGCCGTTTTGGTGGTGGTACAGGTCAATGTTCACTGCAGTGCCGGTAGCTACCTTCGTCTGGAGCAGGATTTGGTATTGCACCTCCTTGTACCATTCGAGAGCGGACTTCTGGGTCGCGACAAGAAACGATTGAGTGTAACTGGCATCGAGACTTCCTTTTTGAATGCGCCAGCGGAGGGTGATCTTCCCAGGTTTGACGCCTTCCATCCAAAACGCCGAGGTTGAGAGGATGTCCGAAGTGGACCCATAGACACTGCGGCCCGGCGCAGCGAAAATTCCGCCGGTCACCAAATTGACCGCGGCATGAGTGGTCTGGCCGGCACCAGGGGCGGCATGGTCGTAGGCTTCGATGCCCTGATAGCCGGAACTGTTGAGCACTCCGGTGGCGTAAAAGCGGACCTGACCGCTCTCGGGTGCACCGGTGGCGGGGTCTGTTTGCTTAACCTTTGTGATCGTGATCGTAGCTCCGGAGTAGAAGTCGACGGGCATCATATAAGGCCTGAGCCCAAACCAGCCCTGGTGGAGGTCTTCGACGACTTTGGTGCCCGTGGCCCACCGGCCATGTAAATGATCGCGCTCCGCGCCCAGGCGGCGGTCGGGATCGTCGCAGTCCGGCAGGGCGTAGGAAGTCGCGGCTTCAATCCGGCCTTCGTCAAAGTCGGAATTGACTTGGAGAACATCCGGTGCGGCTTCGATTGGGACCAAAACTATCTCTTTACGAAATGCCTGGGGAGCTGCGGCCAGACCCGTCCATGATGGCAATTGACGATGAAATGCCGGGGAGACGGTGCCATTCGCAGGAATCGTAAGGGTCTCCACAGGTGCCGACGGTGTCTCGAGCGGTTCATAAGTCATCGGATCGTTGTTGATTTTCTTGCGCTGCAACTGCAGGAATTTTCGCGTGATGGGGAACGGAACCGCGCGTGATGACAGAAGCCGGACCTGTAGTTCTGTGCAGTCTGCGGTCGCAGATCCCTGTATCACACTGATGCCGCCGGTATTGGTGAAAAAGTTCGGCGCAAGACATGAATGCACATGCGCAATCAGTTCCTGTGGAGGACTCCAGTTCTTCCACTGGAGGGCAGTGAAGGCCCGCGCCGGGGACATTGCGGCCGGTGCTTCAGTCACCGGGTTGAATGTGGAGGATGAGAATGAATAGAGTGCGGTGTGCTGGCCGTCACTGTCGGTGCCGATGCGGTAGGTGGTGCCTCCAGTACTCCAGGCATCTCCGTGCCGCCAGCGGTACTGGATCGTGATCTGGGGCAAGTCCACCACAAACGGATGCGTACCGGCGAGCACTTCCTGCTTATCTGTGAGCCCATCACCGTCCGTATCTTCGATAAGCAGCGGATCGGTGCCATGCAGCACTACTTCGTCGAGATTGGAAATCCCGTCTCCATCGAAGTCAGCGGAGTCTGGGTCACCACCGGTGACGGGAGCATCGGTGTACCGGAGTCGCACAAAGACCCGCGGTTCCGTCGAACTGAAACCCCATACATGGCCATTCAGCGGGTCACCGACTCCGAATTCGATGACTGGCGCATATTTCCACGAATCAGGTGCGGCATTGAGCGAGGTTTGGATGAAGTAGGTGTAGCCAGGCAGGCCCCGCCAGCTCAAAGTATAGCTGTAGCCGACACCGCGGGCGATGGTAATCGGCGAGTGCGGTTCGACAGGGACGGCGGAGACAATACCGACCATCCCGATCATGGCCGCGATAAGAAAAGCGAGTGCGCGGTTCATCGGCGGACAGCGTCTGTGGTTGAGGCAGCGGGGGCAGAGGCGGGCTGTGTGGAGTAACGGTTGCTCTTGATAGGCCAAAAGCGAATGACGGCATCTCCTGGCGGCGGTGGCGGATTTGCGGCTCTCCATGCGTCTTCCGCTTTGCGAACTCTTTCCCGCTCCTCCCATGCCAGCCTGAGTTGCGGAGCCTCCTCTTTGTAAATCTGATGCAGCGCCGCGATGGGATTGATGGAGTCCTTGTCGGACGCATCGCCCTTTACCAGAACGAAGCCTGGGCCGTCGGCGGGGATGCCCACCGGAGGGAGGGCGGGCAACAGGGGTGGCCTGCCGGGGCGGGGCTGATACGTGTAGAGCCGAAGGGGAAGATGGTGTAGCGCGTGTTGTCGGACACGATCTCAAAGTCCGGCACCAGGCTCAGATGACGGAAGTCAGCATTGCTCCAGGCGGCGAAAGGTGGTCCGCCGGCATCCGGCCACCACTCTATATAAGTGCGGCCTTCGGCAAACGCCGTCACATTCATGGACAGGAGCCGACTCCGCATGGGCGCAGGCCGGGCGGCGCGGGCAGCCGCGCGGGCAGCCAACTGCTCCGGAGTCAACGGTGGTCGCAACACTGGCGCGGGCGGTGCAGGCAACACTGGCGGACTCACCCGCTGGATAATAATATTCCGCCCGCCCTCCGCCACGGTGCGGGTAGCCTGGACTTCGTAGCGGACTTCCCGTGCCGGTGTGGCGGCAGCGTTTGCGGCGTCGGCGGCGTCGGTGGCC
>JANOZA010000059.1:0-9469 GCA_031429155.1 Verrucomicrobiota bacterium
CGTGTATGAGTTGTCCGGCAGCACTTCGTAGTTCGCATTCACAAACACGGTTCCCAGTGGCAGCAGCGGCGTCACCGCTGCCGGAGCCGTCAGCACATTCTTCCCGTAGAGCATCAGGGAGCCACCGACAGGCCCGCGGCGGTGGCGAGCGTGCGCTGACGCTGATCGAAACTGAGGAAAGTATCCGCACCCATCAGCAGGGCACCGGCGACATGAGTGATGTCGTAAGCACGGGAGCCCAGTGTGACTGTGTGGGCCGCACTGAGCCGGCGGCACTCAGCCCAATGCGCAGCCGCACTGAGGTCTTCCTGCACGAGAATACCGAGGGCGAAATCGGATTCGATCTCAGCGAGCGCCTGCTGCAATTCTGCAGCAGTAATCTTGCCGCGGAAGTGCGCGAGCCGGATCGCATTCTCCGTCTCGAATCGCAGCGCATCGGTGACACGCGCGGGAGTCGCCGCCGCCTGCATCCATGCCCGGGCCGCCGGCGTGTTCACATCCACGCCATACAATGAAACCAGGAAACTGGCATCTGCCGTGACCGTCATCGTTCTCCCCGGTTTTCTGTCACCACTTCACCGAGGTTGCGGTCGGGCACCATTGCGAGGGGCGCGAAACGTCGGGCAAACAATTCGCGCTGATCATTCGTGCCCGCGACAGGAGCCGGGAGAATTTCGATGCGATTGGGTGTCACGTCTGCACGCAGGCGCTCGCCCGGCTTCATGCCCAGCAGGCGCAAAGCGGCGGCCGGCAGCACCAGCCTTCCGGCATCATCCAGAGTAAGTGTCGCAGTCATGGCTCCGATCCTGCCATCCAAAGCGCCAAACCGCAAGCTCATTGCCGGCTGCGGCAAATCCTGGAACATCCCACCGCTCTCCACCCGCACCTCCTGCACGCCGGAAAGCAGCGCCGTATCAAGGAGGTTCCTCCCGTCGCGCTCGTCGCGCCCACCGGGCAGGGGTTTCTTCCGTCGGCAATACGGAGCCGCCCTACTTCTTCGGCGGGCCGGCCCAGAGTTTCTCCAGCACTGCGAAGATGTCGGGGTCGTGCTTTTTCAACTCGTCCGTGGTGAAGGGGAAGAAGTCGTTGGTGCCGAAGAAGGCCTCGGTGGCCTCGGCGAAATATTCCTTGTGGTCAGTCATGGCGTAAGCGCGGTCTTTGCGGACGCGGCCTTCGGAGTCGCGGCGGTCCACACTATTATAAGTGCCGCTGGCTTCGGCCAGAATATAGGCGCGGAGGATGGTGGGCTCTTCAAAGCTGAGGACGCGGTCGTGGTAGGCGTGGGCGAGTTCGTGGAGGGCGAAGTTGGGCATGCGGCGTGTCTCGGCCTCGAAGTTATTGATGTCCGTGAACTCGATGCCCTTGGCCATGACGGGGTCGCGTTTGTTATCGCGGAGCCAGTCGACGCCGGGGTGATACTCGGCGCGTCCGCCGGTTCCGGGATATTCCGGTGAGAAGTAGAGCGGGACTTTCTGCAACTCGGCGACGGCGGGCGCGGGGACGTCGCGGATGATTTCGTCCAGCATCTTCTTGAGCAGGACGATGGCCTTCTCGGTGGCGTCTTTGTCTTTGGCGAGGAGGTCATTGCGAATGAGGAGCGTCCAGCCCGAGACCGTGCGCGTCTCGCGGCCATTGGCGTCGGCGTCGCGCTTGCGGGCGCTGCCGCGGATCATGTCGTTGGCTTTCTGGAGCCGCTCCGGCCATGCGAAGGTGGGGGCTTTGGACGGATCGTAGCCTGCCATGTGGCCGGTGAGGCGGGTGGTGGGCTTGGTGTATTTCAATACGGTGTCGCCGAAGACTTCGCGGCACATCGCGGCGAGGCCGGGATCGTATTCGAGCAGCTCGGCGCGGGTGTTGACGTGGTTGTGGTCGTGATCGTTCTCGCGGTTGTCATCGAACCACGACTGCACGCCCTCGGCGAAGTATTCGTGGTGATTGGTCGCCGCGTATTTGCCTTTCCAGAGGCCGGCATCCATGGCCTTGCGGTAGGACTCCTTGAGCCGCGGATCGAAGGTCTTGTCCACGCGGATGACGCCGCGGAGGTGGATGTTATGGGCGAACTCGTGAATGAGGATGCTCTCGGTGGAATAGGGATCGCCGGGGAAGGCGAGGACGTTCTCCTCCGCGCAGGAGCAGAGCGGATCATCCTCGCTGCCGCCGAGACCGCGGGCGCGGGTGTCCCAGAAGTCATTGCCGGAAATGCCCGGGTAGTCCGGCATGGGGACCGAGCCGAGATGCGCGAAGTCCGGGAGGTCAGTGGTGAATTCCTTGTAACCCATGATGCTGAGCCGGGCGCCGCTCTTGATCATGGCCTCGCGGACGTCCGGGCGCTTCGCCAGCATGAGGTCGAGGATGTAGGCGGCCTCTTTGAGCGCGTAGTCATTCACCTTGTCCGATGCGACGATGGGGAAGCCGCTGGCGCTGATGTATTTCTTATAGAAGTCCGGCACTTTGAGTTCCGGCGGCGGCGCGGTAACCTCGCCGGCGGTGAGCGGGATGCAGAGAGCGGCGAGGGAGAGGAGTAGGAGGTGGAGTCGCATGGGGATGGGGATTCGTTGGAGGAAAAGCGGGCTCAGTCAAGCAGCCGGCTGGAGCGCCCGGCAGCGCCGGCAGCCATTCGGGCGCGTTGAGATGTTCATAATTGATCCGGCTGTTCCTCCGGCACGAGATTGTCCAGGTCTGCGAGCATCCGGGTGACGGTCTCCTTCAGGCCGGGCAGCCGTTCCTGCGCTGTTTTCCACAGCACCTGGTAGTCCAGGCCGTCATAGCCGTGAGCCACCCAGTCGCGCAATCCCGCCGCGCCTTTCCAGTCCACAGCCGGATAGGCATCCCGCAGACTCATGGGCAGGCGTTTTACG
Source organism: Verrucomicrobiota bacterium (assembly GCA_031429155.1). Classification (GTDB taxonomy): domain Bacteria; phylum Verrucomicrobiota; class Verrucomicrobiia; order Verrucomicrobiales; family V1-33; genus V1-33. Next base: position 2,859 of record JANOZA010000059.1, read on the forward strand.
GCTTCGCCGATGCATTGCAGCACGCGCTCGAAGGCCCGCAGCTTCACCCGCTGGCCCTGCAGGGAAGGCAACGACTCTCCCGCAGTGTAGTCGTGGCACTCGGAGATGAATTCCTGGATTTGCTCCAGGGTAGTCCGGGGGTCATGCTTGCTCATAGATCGGGGTTAAATCCTGTTTCACAAAGGGCCACACGTATTTCCCCACCCGGCGCATCAGGTCCACCTTATGCCCAAAGATCGGCTCCAAATCCTCGTGCCAGTGGAAAAACTCCCAGCCGGGAATGCGATCCGGCAGGAAATCCACCAGCACATCCACATCACTGCTCGCGGGGTCGAAATCATCCCGCACCACACTCCCGAAGAGGCACATCTTGCGAATGCCTTTGGCGCGGCAGAACTCCGCGATTTTCTCGCGGTCTATCTTGATGGGCAGTTCTTCGATCGTCTTCATGCTGCGCGCACTGTATCACTTCACCCGGATGGCGTAAGGGGATTGTTTGAACGCGATCCCCTCCCGCTCCCGGCGGCTAGCGAAAGAGCCTCGGCGTGAACTCCAGCAGATACTTCCGCCACACGGGCCAGGAGTGATCGCCCTCGGTCACGGCATACTCGTGCTTGATGCCCTTCTCCTTGAGCAGGGCGTCGAAGTCGTTGTTCTTTTGGAAGAGGAAGTCGTTCTTGCCGCAGCCGATCCAGAAGAGTTTGAGGCCGGCATTCACTTTGTCCGCGTTGTCGAGGCCCGTGGCGACTAACTCCTTTGCCGGCGTCGCGGAACTGAACGCGCCGATCCACGCGAAGGTGTCGTAATGATTCAGCGCCACCGCCAACGCATGATGCCCGCCCATACTGAGACCGGCGAAGGCGCGCGCCTCCGGCTTGGCGCTGACATTATAATTACCTTCGATGAGCGGGATGATGTCGGCAGCCAGTTCCTTGCAGAGCGCCTCCGTGTTGCCGCCCGCGTAGTTGTCGAAGGCTCCGCCTGGCGGCAGCGCGTGGGCGTCGGGCATTACGATGATCATGGGCACAGCTTTCTTTTCCGCGATGAGCGCATCCAGCATCCAGTGGGCTTTGCCGTGCACGCTCCAGCTTCCTTCGTTGTCGCTGTAGCCGTGGCAAAGATAGAGCACCGGCAGCGGCGCATCGCTTTTGCCCGGCGGTGTATAAACCACCAGCCGCCGCCAGGTGCCGAGGGCTTTGGATTTGTAATCGTGCGAGTGCAGCGTGCCGTGCGGGATGTCCTGAAGATCCCATGCCGCCGGCGGATTGGAGGGGACGTGGAGGATGCTCGTATTCGGCCAGCGCTGCGGCTTGATGAGAGGATTCTGGGAATCAATCACCGTCAGCCCGTCCACGACGAAGCGATACTCATGCACGCCCGGCGGCACCGCTGCCACGGTTGCCGACCACACGCCGTCTTCGCCTTTCGTCATCGCAGCCTCTTTCCCAAACTGACCCTGCGCTTTCACCTCTTTGGCCTGCGGAGCCTTGCAGCGGAAGGTGACGCTGCCGTCGCTGCCGATTTCCGGGGAATTCACCGGGGCGGGACGGGCCGTCCGCGCGGGTGCTGGTTTGGACTCGGGTTTTTTGTCCTGAGCCGGCACAGACGGGGCGCTCAGCGAGAGAGAAACGAGGGCGAGAAGGAGAGGCGTGGTTTTCATACGGGCGTGACGTGACGTATCGCTATCGTCATTACAAGCAGACGAATGCGGACGCTGCCTCCATCCCCGCCCGGCTCGCGTATGGTTTCCACTTTCCGCTTTCGGTAATCCACTCCCTTTGAAATCTGCGCCCGCTTCCCGCGTATTGCGCGCCCTGCCCGATCATGAGTTCCGATCCCCCCCTCACTGCCGCCGACATCATTGAAAAATACTGTGGGCCCGACACGCCGTCTTTTGTCGGGGAATTCGCCCACGCCCCCGGCACCAAAATCGTTTTTGGCGAGCACGCCGTGGACCGCGCCGGCATCTTCGCCCGCAGCCTCAAGGCCGAGCGTATTCTCATCGTCACCGACAAAGGCATCGCCGAGGCCGGGCACCTTGAGCGCCTCATCAACAGCCTCAGCGGGGCCGGCGTGGAGTGGAGCGCCTTCATGGGCGTGGTGGAAAATCCGACGACCGAAACCGTGGATGCCTGTTTGGTGAGCGCCCGCGAAATTCAGGCGGACCTCTTCATCGGACTCGGCGGCGGCTCCAGCATGGACACCGCCAAAGCATGCAACTTTCTACTCACCAACGGCGGCCGCATGAGTGACTACCACGGCACCGGCAAGGCCACGAAACCCATGCTCCCGCTCATCGCCATTCCCACCACCGCCGGGACCGGCAGCGAATGCCAGAGCTACGCGCTCATCAGCGACGCCGTCACCCACACCAAGATGGCCTGCGGCGACAAAAAAGCCGCGGCCCGCATCGCCATTCTCGATCCCCTCCTCACTCTGTCACAGCCGCCCCGCGTCACCCGGCTCACCGGCATGGACGCCATCTCGCACGCCGTGGAAAGCGCCGTCTGCACGCGCCGCACCGAAGTCTCCGTCGCCTACAGCCGCGCCGCCTTTTCCCTGCTCGGTGCCGCGTATGCACAGATTCTCCGCGATCCAGACGACGTCGAAGCCCGCGCGGCCATGCAACTCGGTTCCGCGCTCGCCGGCATCGCCATCGAAAACTCCATGCTAGGGGCCGCCCACAGCGCAGCGAATCCCCTGACCGCTCATTTCGGCACCGTCCACGGTGAAGCCGTCGGCATGATGCTCCCGCACATCGTCCGCTACAACGCCGCCATCCCCGCCGCTGCGGAGGAATATGAGCACCTCGCCGCCTCCGTCGGCCTCGGAACGCTGCCGGATTTTCTCGCGCGACTCCTGCAAAAGGCCGGAATGCCCGCTGCCATGCCGACAAGCACGCTGACAGAGGATTCCATCCCTCAACTCGCCACCGAAGCCACCATGCAGTGGACGGCGCAATTCAACCCGCGTCCCGTGAGCGCTGAAGACTTCGCCGGGATCTATCGCAGGATCATAGCGACCTAAACTGTGGCCGCGGTTGCCCCCCCACACACCAGGCGAAGGAAAGCCAGGCGACGGAAACCCAGAGCAGCCGCGAACGGGCAGCCGCTTTGCAGCGCGGCCATCTCTGTCCTCAAATCAGGAGACCCAGTTTTTGGCTGCTTCTCAGCCGCAAAGGACCGACGAGCACCGCCTTCCCTGAGTTTGCCTCACAGATTGTCGAACAAGTCCATCTGCTCCATCGCTTCCACCGTTGGGGCTGTGTTCGGGAACTTGGTTTTCCTGGACTCCAGCCAATCGAAAAACTCATCGCGTTTTGCTGGATCACTGAAAGACACTGTCAGTTCGCGAACTTTGAGGGTGGCCAGGCCAGAGGCGCGGTCTTTCCAGTGGTCGCGGATGGTGACGAACACGTTTTCTCTCACCAGTGCCTCCATGGCCTTCTGGCGTTTGGGTCCGAGGTAGTCGAATGCACCCTGGGTGGTCTGGCGCAGGATGTCGGCGGCGGTGATGGTCAGTGAACCGATGGCGGGTGCGGCATGGAGGTGGCACAGCAACGCGGCGAGGACCTGCTGCTGGAGGATGTGACGATAGTATCCGGCCCGGTCCTGATCCGCACAATCTTCGACAGAGAACACGAGCATGAGCGGGCTGGGATCGGTTGCCTCGTCCAGATCATGCATCACGGCGACGCGGTTTTCCTGACAGCCGATGGCTGACTGCCCCGCGGAATCGAGATGGTAGGTCAGTGAGGCATCCTGCACGGCGAGACCTGCCACGGAATAAGAGCCGGGGCTGAGGCCAGCGTCCTGCAATTCTGCGGTGAGTTCGCCGAGGCAGATGCCCATGAGAGCGCACTGATCCTGTGGCAGGACGTAGGTGAGCGTGGCACTTTTCAGCGGCGTCTGAACTTCGGCAAAAGCTGGACCGGCAGCGAGCAGATGTCCGCGGGCTTGGCTGGTCGTGGTGCTGGTGGAACTGAAGGAGCTTTTTTTGGCCTCGAAATAGAGGGCGCTTTTGTCGCGATCCCGCTTGAGAATGAGTTCCGGTTCCGGATGGCGGTGGATGCGTATTTTCGTTCGATCCGCCACGGATTCGATGTCTAAATTCGTGGCCACGGGGAAAGCGAACGGCTGCTCGACGGCATGCCATTCAAAATTATGCCGCGCGAAGAGGGGATAGACGAGGTATGCGTCGTCCGGCTGCTCACGGGCCATCCAGAGCAGGAGATTGAGCTGGAAGACGGGGTCTTTGATCCATTCCTCAGGTTTCATGGACGGGAGGGCTGATGTTTTTCGCCGTGAGGAAACTGTCGAACCGGCGCGCGCCGATCCAAGCCTCTATCTTGGGGCACACCCACTGCTGGAGGTTGGCGACGAGGCGGTGGAAGGTATTCCCGCAAGTGCCGCGCGGGAGGATGGCGACGAGGCGCTGATCGGTGAGTTCCAGATTCAGCGGCTGCCACAGGTGGCGGTCGGCGCCGTAGAGGTGAATCTTGGTGGGGCCGAGCCGCTGCGGTTCTCCCCAGAGGTTGAAGCGGTTTCCTTTCCGAAACGCCTTGGAGATGAAGTTGTCGAAGGTGGCTTTGGAGAGCGGCTCACCGAATTTCACGATGAGCGGCACGCCTTGCCATCCGACGGACGGTTTCGCCTGCGTGCCTTTGGAACCCCATGCAGAATCCTCCGTGTCCTCGAGGACACCTTTGTAGAGCCGCCAGAGAAAGCGGGCGTGGTTGCGGTGGTCGGTGAAGCTGTTCGAGCGGTTCGTGATCTGTCCCTCCTGATTCAGATCATGCCCGCCGCGCTGCAGTGTGGATGGGATTCGCACGGAATAGAGCGCGTGCAGCGGCGGATAGCTGTCCCGCAGCCCCGTAAGAGACTTCCGCAGCCGGCTGACACAGTCGCCCATTTCGGAACGGATACGGCGCCGCTCCGGTTCCGGGTGGTCGTCGGCGGATTCATCCAGCACGGTGGAGTCTTCCTCGTTCTCTGCGTCATCCGCCGCATCCTCGGGCATGTCATAGACACTCTCGTGACGGAAGACCAGCCTGGTATAGCGGTGGTCCTCGCGCTTCGTGATGTATTGGTCCCACAATCCTTTGAGCAGCGGGCTGCTGAACCATGTGGAGTCTATATCCGGCGAACTCGTCACCCACTTCCGCACCCGCTTCCGGGCGGACTGGCTGTCCTCCACGGTGTAGTAGGCGAAGAATCGCTCGTCGAACTGCTCGATGTAGCCGGTGGTCATGGGGCTGACTTTTTCATCCTCGTCCTTCACGAAACCAGTGACGGAGCAGAAGGTCTCATCAATTCGGACCGGCGAGGCATTCAGCCCGTCCCAGATTTCCTGGAGCGACTTGGTGCGCGCGCCATCGCGCCCCGAGACGTGCTCGAGGAGGAAGGTTTTTACCAGAGGCACCCGCGTGCGGCCACGGTCCAGGCCGTCTTTTCCCTCCTCGGACAATCCGTCAAAGAGCCGATAGACCTCGAAGCGGTCACGCGGTGTTTGGGGGAGTCTGGAAAGGGAGAAGGACATCGGCGACGGCGGGTATAAGTCATGGCCGACAGGATGGGAAGGGGTTCGTGCAGGAAATTGAAGCTGCTGCCGCTTTCTAATTCTGGAAACAATGGGCCACAGAAACAACGTGAAGCAAGGAGCCAGGAGGTTTCAAGGAGCCAAGAGGTTTTGGCACCTGTTGAGGCAGGATGTATTCGGGGGGCGTAGCGGGGACCAATTCGGGCTCGGGGTCGCTGGCACGCCACGCGTCCCAGGTGGTGCCAAAAGGCTTCAGAATTCCAAGTTCGTCAGCGAGAGCGCGTGCATGCTGGGCTTGCCACTGGATAAGCCCGTCGCGCTGGAGCCCAGCGCCTTGACCGTCGAGCGCACAAAGGTCGCGTAGTCGGTCGTGGAAGGCTTCAAGCATATGGGCTTTACGGTAGGCTTGGATTTGGAAGGTGGTTTCACGGCTGGCAGATTATGGCCCGACGGGGCAGGCAAAGCAAGGCGGGATGTATCGGCTGGGATGCGTCGGCGTCCAAGTTCCGACCATGCCCCATCGAGGGATGCCGCGGCCAGCGTCCCGGCGGACATCATCTGTAACTCCAGGGCGATCACTGTGAATTTCGTTGCACCACTGCGGCCAGCGCGTTTGCTCGACTCCCGAATGATCTATCTCGATAACAACGCCACCACGCCGCTCGACCCCGTCGTTGTCGAGGCGATGCTGCCCTTTCTGCGGGATCATTTTGCCAATCCCTCCAGCGGCTATGATGCGGCGAGGCCGGTGCGAAAGGCGCTCACTACGGCCCGTGAGCAGGTGGCAGCGCTGCTCGACTGCACGCCGGAGGAAATCCTCTTCACCAGTGGTGGCACGGAGGCGGACAATGCCGCGATCTTCTCCGCGACTCAGCTTTACCCGGAACGGAAGCACCTTATCACCTGCGCTACCGAGCACGATGCCGTGCTCCAGTATTGCGCGTGGCTGGAGAAACATCACGGCTACGAAATCACCCGGCTTCCCGTTTCTGCGGGCGGGATTATCAGTCTCGACGAACTCGCCTCCGCCCTCCGTCCGGGACGCACGGCGCTCGTTTCCCTCATGTGGGGCA
>JANOZA010000060.1:0-11592 GCA_031429155.1 Verrucomicrobiota bacterium
AGAACGCCACCCGGCCACGACACAGGCCAAAAACCCCCGCCGCCGCCCGAAAACGGACCGCAGCCTCACGAACCCCGCCGGCAATGAAAAACCGAAACGGAAATTGGATGGTCTGGAATTCAAGTCCGACAGGCTGCTAGAGGAGGTGAAGATAGACACTAAGGACTTCGCGGGTGTGGCGGATCAGGAGAATGCCTGGCGCTACAAGTTCCGGGTGCGGCATCTCCTGGATGTGCGGGGCTACGACAAGGTGGTCTTCCTCGATGCGGACTGTCTGGCGCTGCGGAACGTGGACCATCTCTTTGAGGGGGATTGGGACATCGGGTGGTATCCTGAGCCGGGGCGGAGCGTGACGCTGCCGCAGTTTCACTGTTTCCTGACGGACGGGGAGATGAAGCTGCTGAAGAGCCGGCAGGGAGCCAACAGCGGGACGCTGGCAGTAAAGGCGGAGCACTACCACGCGGTGATGGAGGAATGGGAGCGGATAGACCTGGGGCCGACTGAACGGGAGCGTGAGTGCAGTGACCAGGCGAGCTGGAACCGGCTGCTGCTGGATACGAAACTGAAGAAGCACCGGTTCGAGCGCGGGGAAATTCAGTTCCCGCTGTTCCTGCATCCCAGCTATCACGAGTGGAAGAATGCGGCGCTGGTGCATGACATCGGGGGGACGACGCGAGAGAAAATGAAGTTCCTATGGGGGCTCTACATGCAGACGTTTTACTACGACGACGCGGGGACGATGCTGAACATGCTGGAGATGTGAGGAAAATGCAGAATGAAGAAACCTGAACCGTTGGAATCCTGATGAATCTGGACCGGGAGTTTCCGTTGAAATTTTACATCAACCTGGGACCAGCAGAGGACCGGCGGCGGAGGATGCTGAATTTGTTTCTGGACCATGGGCTGTCAGTGGAGCGGCTGCCGGCGGTGTCGAAGCGGCATGTGCAGAGCGCGAGGGGGCACTGGGACAAGGGGCGGTATGCACTGGCACTGACGCAAAAGCTGGCGCTGCGGGAGGGGCGCAGGCGTGGGGCTACGGCGGTGCTGGTGTTTGAGGATGATGTGGTGCTGCACCCACAGTGGAAGAAGCGGGTGGCGGCGCTGGAGTTGCCGGAGGACTGGGGGATTTTCTACTTTGGCTGCCAGCACCTGGAGCGTCCGGTGGCAGTGAGTCCGGGGATTGTGAAGGTGGAAAATGTGTGGGATCTGCATGCCTTTGCAGTGAAGGCGGAGTATTACCGCCGGGTGATGAGTGTGCTGAGTCCGATGGGGCGGGGGACGAAGGAGGTGTGGCTGGACCCGAGCGACCGGGCGATTGCGACGCTGTTGAAGGAAATCCCGGCCTATGCGGCATGGCCGAATCTGGCGTGGCAGGGCCGGGAGGACAGCAGCCTAGCACAGGGCTGGGTGAATGACAACTACACAGGGGATGGATTGCAGCGACGGTGGCTGGATGCGGTGGATGCGGTGGCTGGGGTGGATGGGGTGATGAGGGAAGAGGGTGCCCGGTGCCCGGTGAACGCTAGCCCGTGTGGAGAGGCCGGTGGCCTGGAAGGCCACCGGGGCAGGCAGGATGCCCGCCCCACCCGTGGCAGAGGGGTGACGTTTTCGCGATTCCGGCCGCTGCACTGGCAGCCGTCGGGGATGGATGTGGGGCTGGGGGACCGCATCCGGGGTCTTGCGGGGATGCTGGTGTTTGCGGACTTGGCGGGACGGACGCTGCGGGTGCCGTGGGTGAAGACAGAGGCGTGTCCGGGGAATTTCAACGAGGTGCTGTCGGTGAGTGGAGTGGAGGTGGCTGCGAATGATACGGATTGGCACCGGATGAGCAGCGGGCAGATAGACCATCAGTTTTGGTATAACGTAGTGCCGGAGGATTTGTGGAAGCAGCTGCACAAAGGATGGTTCCTGACGGGACAAGTGACTCAGGAGGCGTTTATGGAGCGATGGCGGAAACGACTGGAAGGGTTCCGCCCGGCCGGCGAAACCCGGCGGAACGTAACGAAGCTGCTGCGCAGGGAAAAGCGTGAGGGACTGCTGGGGCTGCACATCCGGCGGACGGACGCGCTTTCGGACGGCTGGCGCGGGCTGGGGCGCGGTGCGGCGGCTCGCCTGGACCGTGAATTGCTCGCGGCGCTGCGAGAAAGGTGGCGGGAGGGATGCTGGAGCAAGATCGTGCTGGCCTGCGATGATGAGCCGACGGCGGAACGATGGCTGGCACTGTTGGCGAAGGAGGGGATGCCGGTCATTTTTCACCGCAAGAACTGGAACCGCAAAGCGCTGCGGCAGACGACGCTGGTGGATGCAGGGACGGATTTATTCCTCCTGAGCCGCTGCGGAGCCATTGTGGCATCCATCATGGGGAGTTTTTGTTGGATGGCCTCCATGATGGGCGGCATCCCGCTGCAAGTGGTGAGCGGGGCGGAGGCAAAAGTGGGAACCACTCCAGAGGAGGGCAGGCCATGAAAATAGAGGCGGTGTGCCCGTTGCGGTTCTACATCAATCTTGGCGTGCGGGAGGACCGGCGGCGGGAATGTCTCCTGGAGTTTTCGCAACACCGGTTGGACGTGGAGCGGATGCCAGCGGTGAACAGCCGCTATGTGCGCAGCAGCCGGGGAATGGGAGACCGGAATCGCTATGCGTGTGGCTTGAGTCAGCGGTTGGCGATTCGCGCGGCCAGGAAGCGCGGAGCAGCCGCCGTCCTCATTTTCGAAGATGATGTGGTGCTGCATCCCCGGCTGCGGCAGAAGCTGGCGGGGCTGTCGCTGCCGGAGGATTGGGGGATTTTTTACCTCGGCTGCCTGCACACGGAGCGTCCGGTGCCGGTGGCTCCCGGACTGGTGCGGGTGATGCGGGCGAACGATCTGCATGCTGTGATGATCCGCATTACTGTTTACCGCGAGGTGCTGCGAAAGATAAAACCGGCGGGACGCACCGCGCCCGTGCCTTGCGTGCTGAACAGTGACGTGGCGCTGGCGGAATTGCACGCCATCATTCCCACCTACGCGGCGTGGCCGAATCTCGCGTGGCAGCGTTGGAGCCATTCCAACAATGTCGGCGGAGCGATCACCAACTATGCCGCTGACGATGGCCGGCAGTTGATCCACACCCACGCCATCGCGGGCCTGGAGAAAGAGATGCGTCGTCTGACGCGGACAGTGAAAAAGACACCATGAACACCGAAGACATTCCTCTGGACATTCCCCTGAAAGTGCAACTCGGCAGCGGAGGTCACCGCCCGCACGGCTGGCGCAACCTTGAGCAGGGCGATGCGGATATTCGTGAAGTGCTGCCATTCGCCGATGAAACCGTGGATGCGCTGCTGGCGGAGCATGTCATCACCCAAGTGACGATTCAGGAAGCCTATCGCTTCTTCCAGGAAGCCTGGCGCGTGCTGAAGCCAGGTGGCATTCTGCGGCTGGCTTTCCCATGCCCGGCCAAGTTGATGAGCACGTGCACAAGCGAGTACCTCCAACTATGCCAGCGCAGCGGTTGGGGCGACGGCACGCTGCGCAGTGCGGTGGCGGGGTTGATTTTTGAAAACGGCAATTGGTCCGTGTGGAGCCGGGAATTGCTGGAATCGGTGCTGCAATCACTCGGCTGGCGCACCATGGTACAGCCGACCGGGATGTCGCTGCTGCCGGAACTGCGCAACGCGGAGTGCCACGGCAGCGCCGTGGGCTGGTGGAACAACGCGGTGGAATCGGTGGTCATTGAGGCTGCTAAAGGGGCAGAGGATGGGCTGGAGGCAGACGAATCCGGAGAGAAGCCATCCTCGCTGGTGACAGCGACTTTCGGCGCGGCGTTGCTCCTGACGTGGCCGGGGTGCGGAGATCGTCAGGCGACCGTGGCGCACTTGGACAAGCTTGGAATTACCTGGCAGGAAGTGGAATCGTTAGATCGCCATGCCGCCCATGCGAAGGCCCTCCGCATCGTGGCGGATGGCGGGCAGGAGGCCGGTCTTGTCCTTGAATGCGGGCTTCAATGGCAGGCGGGATTTGCTTCCATGCTGGACTCCGCGGTTTCCAGTTTGCCGCGCCATTGGCTGGCATTGTTGCTCCACGGTGCGGGGACCAACAGTTGGCGAGCGGCCTGTCATTTGAGCGAATGTGAACCCGGCTGCGCGCCGCACTGGCGGGCGTATGCAGTGCATCAAGCGGTGGCCGGGGAATTGGCGGAATTGTGGGAGCAGACAGACGGCAGCACGAAACAGCCGTCATGGATGATGGGCGGAAACGCGGCGCGGAGACTGTTCGCTACCGTGCCGGACCTTGTCGGGTATGCCGACGGTTATGGCGGAAATCATGCGGGCACGCATTGGCATGGCACGTCCGGGGCGATGGGTTTGGCACCGGTGGAAGCATTTGCAATCATCCCCACTGACAGTCTGCTCCAGGAACATCCCCTGCCCGAGCACACCCGCCGCGAGGCTCTGTTTGGCGGGAAGGTCAGCGCTGGCGTCATCGGTTGGTTCAATCCGGCGATGATGGAGCACGAGGGAAAGACATGGCTGGCCTACCGGACGGAGTGTCGTCCACTATTCCGCTGGTAGCGGGTGAGCCTTGTGGAAATGGAGTCTCCTTCACAGCCAAATCCGGGCAGCAGCCGGCTGCTGGAACTGGCCACACGCTTTGGCGTTTGGGGTGCGGAAGATCCCCGATTCTTCAAAGTCCAAGGGACGCTTTGGCTTTGCTATACTGATGGCTGGGGCATGGGTCTTGCGGAACTTTCAGCCAGCGGAGAGGTGGTGCGCTGCGGGCTGTACCCGCGGGAAGAAGCGAACCGGACCGACCTTGCCACGCGGCAGAAGAACTGGGGCTTTTATGAAGCGGAAGGAAAGGTCTATCTAATCCACTGGACCTGTCCCCATATCGCGCATGAAGCAGACTTGGAGAATTGGACTCTCGGCCAACGCACAGAAAGCAAATGGGTGCCGCCGGTTCTCACGGGCGAATTGCACGGCGGCTCCAATGTCGTGGCTCATGCTGGTTTGCTCTGGCGCGTCGTTCATTCCCACGGCCCGTCTGCCTATGACCGCTGGCGCAGAACCTATCGCTTGTGGATGATGGCCTTCGATCCGCAGCCGCCGTTCGCGGTACGGCTGTTTTCGGCCAAACCTTTGGTGGTGGGAATTCCAGAATCCGATCCCGGAAGCGAGAATGTGCCCGCCGATGTAGTCTTCTGCGGCAGCCTCACGCGGGAAGGCGAAGGCTGGCGGCTGACCTTTGGCCAGAACGACAAAAGGATGCGCACAGGCGTCATGAGGCATGACCTGCTGATGCCGCACATGCTGGCGGTGGAGTGAGTCTCTACTTCACCGCCTGCTGCAGGAAGGCACTCACATCGGCGCTAAGTCTCTGCAGCGAAGGCAAAATGGTGTACATCATGTGCCCTCCGTCGTAGTAGCCCCAGTGGAAGTTGGCGCGGAGTTCCCGGGGCAAATCGAGATGGCTGACGCTGTATTCGATCCCCCCGGGCGGCGTGGCAAGGTCGTGGTAGCCACAAGCGATGAAAACCTGGAGGGACGGATTGTCGGTGATTGCGCCGGACAGTTCCTGACAGACATCGAAGTATTGGTTACCGCGTCCGTAGTTCCACGGCTGCACGGCTCCGCCGTTGAGGATTTCATAGGGGCGGTCGGTCTGGTAGTTGAGGCCGTCCTTTTCCCGGAGGTAGCTGTTCATCAGCGTCGCGAAGGCACCGAAAACCACGGTGTAGCTGGGGTCGTCGTTGTTGCCGGTGCAGCGGGCATCGAAGCGTCCGATGACCTTGTCCTCCTTCTCCAGCAGCTTCCGGCGGAAGGTGGAGGGATCAATGCGCAGGTTCTGGCGAAGGATGAAGTCCTTCGGGAGACTGGTCAGCGTGGACAGCTCTCCAGCGATGCGGTCGCGATCCTCTTCCGGCAGCCCCGTGCCGCGGAGCAGCGCGCTGGCGTAGGCCCCGCGGGCAAAGTCACGGGAGCGGTTCCAGAGGCTTTGGAAGTCCCCCATGAGTTCCGGCGCGAGCTTTTTGTGGAAGTGCGCAGAGGCGGTGTAGTTCGGCAGCCAGCCGATATAAGGCACGTCGTTTTGCTCGCCGGGCGAGAGAGTCTTGAAGTCGAGCAGGCCGCTGACGATGATGATGCCGTTGAGATACATGCCGTAGCGGTCCTGAAGATGGGACGCGAGACCGCTGACTCGAATGGCTCCGTAACTTTCGCCCATGAGGAATTTGGGGCTGCCCCAGCGCTGGTGCTTGGTGATCCAGAGCCGGATGAAATCGCCCACGCTTTCCACGTCTTCGTTGAAGCCGTGAAACTGCTTTGGATCCTCGCCTTTTTCCGGCTGGCTGAGGCCGGTGCTCACGGGGTCCACGAACACGAGGTCCGCATCGCGCAGCAGGGTGAACTCATTGTCGGTCAAGGCATAGGGCGGCTTCGGCGCGGTGGTGCCGCCATCCGGGAGCACTACCCTGCGGGGACCAAATGCGCCCATGTGCAGCCACACGGCGCTGCTGCCGGGCCCGCCATTGAAACAGAAGCAAACCGGACGCTGTGCCAGCGGCTTCACATCGGCTCCGGTGCGCTCGTAGGAAACGTGAAATATTTTGGCTCGCGGCTCACCATAGGCCTTGGTCAGAGTGATCGTGCCCGCCGTAGCCGTGTAGGTGAGCGGCTGCCCCCCCACCGTGATCTTGTGCTCGGTCGCGACACTGTCGTCCTTGTGTTCCTCCTTTTTCCCGTCGGCTTTGGCTTCCTCGGTTTTCTTCTCCTCGGGCTTCGGGGCGTCGGCTGGTTTGTCCTGCGCATAGCAGGGAAAAGCGATTACAGTCGCGAGGAACAGTGATTTGGAGAGCATGTCAGTGGGTGGGTGGATGGCGCCCGACAGCGACGCCGGGCCGTCAATTTACTGTAAAAATGAGGATTCGCCACAAATCACACCGATTCAGCGGAAATAGAGCGCGCGTCCCACCCGGATTTCCCGTCCCTCCACCCGTCCGCCGGAGTGCGGCGGACGGGGCCGAAGGAGGAAAAGTGGAGGCGGAGCCAAGCGGGTTACAGGATGCCTCGCTGCCAGGAAGTCTCCGCCTCCACACTGGACTACAGGAAATAGTCCAAATTGTGACAAAAAATCTTTAGATTTTTTTCGCCCGCCTTGGCGAAGGCATTTTCGTCTGTCCAACTCATCGAAGAAATGATCAACACGACCCGCCTCGCAACTGTGCGCAATTTACCTGGATTGAGGCTTTCAGCGAGGCAGCCCATCCAAAACCGCCCCAATCTGGTCGTCCAACTTGAAGGATTTCAATATTTTCTCAATAATGAAATGAATTATCCATAATTTTAGTTGCAATCAATCCCGACCGGTCTATTATTTTCATAATTATAAAAGCCAACTCAACGCCGCGATGAAAACCACGACCTCCTCCTCCCGCTCACTCGAACTCCTCAGCCTCGTCGCCGGAATCACTACCGTCGCCTCCATGGCAATTTTCTTCGCAGTCAGTCTGTTGGCCTGAGCCTCTTCCCGCCGCCGGCACCGCTGACCGGCGAACGAATCTGACGGAGGGGGAGTTTTCCTGGGTCGGTTTCTTCCTCTCCCGAAATGAAAGCGACGGATCGAAAGGTCCGTCGCTCTTCTTTTTCACCTTTTGCTCAACTCTCCTGAGCCAGTTTCCCGCCTTTGAGGGGAATACGGCGGGCGGTGCGGGCGGCCAGCGCGGGGTCGTGGGTGACAATGATCAGGGTGGTCCCGGCTTCGCGGTTCAGGGAGAATAGAATGTCCTCGACGACAGTCCGCGAGTCGGCGTCGAGGTTGCCGGTGGGTTCGTCGGCGAAGAGAATGGCGGGCCGGTGGATGAAGGCGCGGGCGAGGGCGACGCGCTGTTGTTCACCGCCGCTGAGCTGGACAGGGAAATGATCCAGCCGGTCCCCGAGACCGACTTTTTCGAGAAGCTGGCGGGCCAGCGCCCGGTCGGGACGTCCGGGACGGAGTTCGAGCGGAATGAGGACATTCTCCAGCGCGGTCAGCGTCGGGAGGAGCTGGAAGTTCTGGAAGACGAATCCGATCAGGTCGTTGCGAAGCCGGGCGCGGGCATCTTCGCCGAGTCGAGTGATCTCATGCCCGCCCAGAGTCACGCTCCCGGAAGTAGGCAAATCCAATCCCGCGCAAAGGCCCAGCAACGTGGTCTTGCCGCTCCCACTCGGGCCGGTGATGGCGCACGTTTCGCCGGCGTTCAGGGAAAAACTGACGGACGAGAGCACGGTAAGCGGCCCTGCCGCGGTGCGGTGCACACGGTTGAGATTGCAAACTTCCAGAATCGGATCGGACATTTGGGGGACGGGAGTGTGTTCGCGGCGAGGCGTCAATGCGGCTTCAAGACATCCGCCACGGCAGCTCGCGGCGCGCCTCCCACGGCACCACTACGGTCTCGCCCGCACCGTACACCGACGGCACGGTCCACGGCTCACGGCACAACGTCACCGTTTTCTCAGGCACTTTGAGTTGGTGAACGCGGATCGCATTGTCCGACACAAACGCCTGGAGCCGGTCCAGCGCACCGTGTTTCTCAAACAACTCCGCCAGCCGCGGCAGCAGCACCGGCGCACTCCACACTCCTGCCGCGCAGCCGCAGCATTCCTTGGCATGGCGCGGATGAGGGGCGCTGTCGCTGCCCATCATTAGCTTCGGATGCGCCGCCAGCGCCGCCGCCAGCAGGGCGTCCCGGTCCTCCGGGCGCTTGGCGATGGGCTTGCAGAAAAGATGCGGCTGCAACATCCCGCCGGCGACATCATCCAGGGTGATGATCAAGTGGTGCGGCGTCACCGTGGCGTGGAGATTCTCATGACGGTCCAGCAGCGCCACCGCCGCCGCCGTCGTGATGTGCTCCATCACGATCCGTAGCCGCGGGAACGTCCGCGCCAGCCATTCATAGACCGGCAGGAACTCCCTCTCACGGTCCATGACAAACCCCGTCGTCTCCCCATGCACCAGGAGCGGAATCCCCATTTCCTCCAGCAACCGCAGCGTTGGCTCCGCCTGCTTGATGCTGTGAATCCCGCTCTCGCTGTTCGTCGTCACTCCGTGCGGGTACAGTTTCACCGCGAACAAATCCGCCCGCGCCTCCGCCAGTTGCGCCTCGGTGTAGTTCTGAAAGAACAGCGTCATCAGCGGCTGAAATCCCGCCGCCCGATTCCCACACGCCGCCTGGATACGCGACCGATAATCCCGGAGCATCACCGCAGAGGTCACCGGCGGCACCAGATTTGGCATGATGACCGCACCGGAAAACTGCGCCGCGCTTTCCGGAGCGACAAGTTGCAGCATCTCTCCGTCACGGAGATGCAGGTGCATATCGAGAGGGCGGGAAAGGGTGAGACTGAGAGGGCCGGGCATGAGTTCTGCCCCATCAGGGCACATCCCCGCCCGCTGCGCCACGAGCTATTTTGTTCCCGGTTCCCTCCTCCGGCCTTTTGATGCCGTCACAAAAAACCCGCCGGATATTCTCCGGCGGGTCTCGCGGTAAATGATTGGATGCGGATCGCTTACTTGTCTGCTTTGACAGTCAGCGTCGCGCCATCGGGCCATTTGGCGCCAGCGGCGATCCACTTCTTAAGCGTGTCAATCTGAGCCGCGCTGGGACGCGGGGCTTTGTCCTTCGGCGGCATGGCGTCATCATCGTCTTCAGGAAGAAGGAGGGCCTTGATCATGGAGCTTTCCTCCGGTTTGGCCGTATCAACGATCTTGCCGTCTTCGCCGCCCTTCATGAAGGCGTCTTTGCTGACCATGTTGAGTTTTCCTTTGGCCTTTTTGTCATTGTGACATTTGACGCAGGAGGCTTCGAGGATGGGAGCGATGTCCTTTTTGAAGTCGGGTTCCTGAGCCGCAGCGCGGCTGGCGGCGAAGGCGGTAAGGGCGAGGATGAGCGGCAGTTTTTTCATGGAGTGATGGGATAAATGCTGAATCAGCGGCGCGCCTTATAGCAGCGGAAGCAGCGCCTGCCAGTGGATTTTGTACGGATCAGCGGATCGGACGTCCGGAGGGAATGGGGGCGGGCGGGGCGGCGGGCGGCGTTTTTTCGCGTCGGCGGAAAAGCCATCGCAGGCCACCGCGTTTTGGTGCCTCCGCTGCAGGCGCAGGATCCGCAGGCCTAACCTCCTGAGCAGCGGGCGGCTTTTGGGAATTGCGGCGTGTAGTCACCATTGAATCATCGTCATCGTTACCCCCTTCCTTGAGCTCGCCGCGCTTCTTCTTCGCCTTGTAAATCTCGTTGAAAACATCACCCACGATCGGCGCGACTTTCCTGCCGCCGGAGATTTGGGATTCGCCGGGGTCGCCCTCGTAGAAACAAGCATAGGCATACTCGGGATTCTTGTAGGGGATGAACCCGGCGAACCATGCGACGTTTTGTTCAATGGCCGGGTGCCATTGCCCGGTGCCCGTCTTCCCCGCGATGGCGACGTAGTCATTTTCCGCGCGCGAGCCAGTGCCGCCGGCACCGGCGACCACCTGCCGCATTCCGGAACGTACAGCGTCGAGGTTTTCCTGAGAAAGGTTCAACGGCGCGCGCGTCGAAGGCGGGAAATGCTGAACGATGTTGCCGTCCACGTCCTGGATCAGCTTCACGAGCCGCGGCCGCGGCACCGCATCGCCGCGCGCCACTCCAGCCATCATTTGCGCCACCTGGAGCGGCGTGGCCTCCACCTGCCCCTGACCGATAGAAGTATTGGCGAGGATGCCTCCGGTAAGAGCACCACGCGGCTTGGAGTTCGCGTAGGATTCCGGAGTGGGCATGAATCCTGGGGCTTCCATCTCTTCTAAGCAGATGCCCGTTTTGTCGCCAAAGCCAAACCGGATCGCCATAGAGCTGAGGGCAGCGCCGCCGGCCACTTTTGCCGCCTGGAAAAACCAGGTATTACACGACCGCATGATGGCGCGCTCCACATCCATGTCTCCTTCGTGATTCCGGCTGTGATTCTTAATATAGATCTTGTTGAAGTACATGCCCGGCGGGCAACTGAATTGCGTAAAGGGACCTACCTCCTCCGTCTCAAGAGCCGCGAAAGCGGTCACAATCTTGAAGGTGGAGGCCGGAGGGTAGCGATTCATGAACGCCCGGGCCATCAAGGGAAGCTCCGGATCGCTCAGAACTTTCTTGTAGTAGGTATCGCTGACGCCGTAGGCCCAGTTGTTGGGATCAATGGATGGCGTGGAGGCCATCACTACGAGATCCCCGGTGCGCACATCCATGATGACGAATGCCCCGCGAACACGATTCTCAATCAAGTTTCGCTCGGCGATTTTCTGCATCCCAATATCAATCGTGGTGACGACAGTATGGCCGGCGCGGGGCCGTTCGGTCCACTCTTCGGACAGCTTTTCACCTTTTGAATCGAAAAGCGCATTATAGAGCCCGGGCTCGCCGGTGAGTTCTTTGTCGAAGCGCTTTTCCAGTCCGCCCTTACCCACGGTTGGAGGCCACATCAACTCCGCCGACTGGATGTCCTGCTTTGCACTGGCGGAAAAACCGATCGGATTCTTCCCCATCTGTCCGAGCAGGTGACCCGCGAGCGAATTCTCCGGATAAGTGCGGAGGAAAAAAGGCCGCAACACG
>JANOZA010000061.1:0-3016 GCA_031429155.1 Verrucomicrobiota bacterium
TTTCCAGTGGGGTAAAGTCGCCGGCTGCCGTTGCTCCAGCGACTGCCGCACCTGCGTCCGTGGATGGTCCGCCGCCCCGCCCGGACGAATACCAGCAGGATCTTGTCGAGACGATCCGGGACACTGCGCGCTATGTGGCGCACGAATTCAACAACGCCCTCACCGCTATTCTTTTGCCCGTGCAGATGGCCATCCGCCAGGTTCCGGAAGGTGGTGACCTTCACGGCAAGCTGCAGATGGCGAACGAGTCCGCGCGCCGTGCCGCCGACCTTGCCAAAGACTTTCTCGACTGCTTCCGTCCGCGTCCGGCCGCCCGCGAGCGTTGCCGGCTCGATGCTCTGCTCGGGCGCGCCATGCGTCTGGCAACCTGCGCCCAGAATGTGAACTGGTCCCTGGAGGTCGCTGAGGACTTGCTGGATGCCGAAGTTGATCCCAACCAGATAGAGCGGGTGATTTTCAACCTCGTGCGCAACGCCTGCCAGGCGATGCCAAATGGAGGCAAACTGCTCGTTAAAGCCAGCAACACTGCCGTCAGTGCGAGTGAGGGGCACGCCCTCAAGCCCGGTAATTATATTCATATTTCCGTGCGTGACTGGGGTCCAGGCATCCCGGAGGAGCACATGCCCCACCTCTTCCACAGTTGCTTCACCACGAAGGATAACGGCAACGGCTGTGGCCTCCCCATCTGCTACCAGATCGTGCGTGAGCACGGCGGCGACATGTATGTGAAGAGCCGGCCCCAGGTCGGCACCGCATTCCTCATCTTCCTGCCCGCTCTGACATCCCGTGCGCCCGCCCCTGCGCCCGCAGTGCGTGCGACTCCCGCTACCACTCCGTTGCTCTGGCCCCCGGTGACTCCGCCCGCGGCCCCAGTGGCACCGGAGCAGAATGGCTTCCGGCTTCCGCCGCTGGTTCCTGAGTTGAGTCCGTTGATTACCCCTCCGTTTCTCACCATCCCTCCCCCTTCTCACGTGAAGAGGGAGACGGCACCGGTGCACGTCGAGCCGATGATCGCACCTTCGGTGGAAAATAATGCGCCATCCATACTGGTGGTGGATGATGAAGACGGCGTCTGCCGTGCTCTCGCGCAGATCGGAAAGGCCTACGGATTCGAGGTTATCACTGCCTCCAACAGCGACGATGGTATCCAGTCCTATCGGGACCGCCTCCGCTCTCCCCGGCCTTACGATACCGTCCTTCTCGATATCAACCTTCGCGGAGGCCTCAATGGCATTGAGGTTTTCCATGTGCTGCGCCGCCTTGATCCCGGAGTCAACGTCATCGCCACCAGCGGCCAGTTCTCAGAGGGCGACCTCCAACGGTTTCAGGAGATCGGCTTCGCCGGTTTCCTACCCAAGCCGTTCACTCTGGAGGACTTTGATCAGGTTGTTCAGGAAGTGCTCGTGGCGCAGTGACAACTACGCTGTGCATGCGTTTTGTTGAACGATTGATCCGATAGGGAATATTTTCCGGGACCGTGCTCCGGTCATCATGCCCATCACCAAAAAACCTGCATCCGCGGGTGTGCGGGAGGAAATGAAGGTCCTGCGCAGGGGAGTAGTCGGATTCAAAATTTCCCGTCGCCGGCCTCGAAGTGTGTGGGCTTGCCCAGCGTGGGGCCGCCCTGCGTGAGCCATGCGGCGGTCCAGTCGAGAATGTCGCTGAGGGCAGTCGGCGGCGGGGCGAATTGCTGGTGGGAAAATGACGCGTCGTTGAGCCATGCCGAAGCGCCTTCGCAGCCGGAGAAACGAGGCGTCTTTCCCAGCCGCCGGCCGAGTTCGTCTGCGAGCATGCGGACCGGGAGAATATCCGGGCCGGTGATGTTGACGGGCACTGCCGGGGAGGTCGCGAGATCGAGACACTGGATGGCGTGAGCGCAGGCATCACCTTGCCAGATGAGATTCACATGGCCCATCGTTAGGTCCACGGGCTGGTCGGCGAGAATCCGCTGAGCGATGTCCACGAGCACGCCGTAGCGCGGCTCGACGCTGTAGTTGAGCCGGACCAGCGCGACGGGCGTGCCGTGACGCTTGGAGAAATAGCGGAAGACGCCTTCACGGCCGAGGCAGGAGTGGGCGTATTCGCCGGGCGGCGTCGTGGGCGAGTCCTCGCGGGAGCCGCCGCTTTCCACGGTGGTCAGAGAATAGACGCAGCCGGTGGAGAAGGCGGCGATGCGCGAGTGGCGGTAGCGTTCGGCGATGATAGCAGGGACCACGGTATTCATCGCCCATGTGAGTTCCGGCTGGTCGCTGGTGCCAAATTTCTGCCCCGCCATGAAGACGACGAGCGGCGCCTCCGGCAGCGCATCCACGGCGGCGCGGTCAATGAGGTCGCAGGGAATCGCAGTGACGCCGCGGCTTTCCAGGAGTTCGCGTGATTTCGTCGAGGAGAAGCGCGAGACAGCCATCACCCTGCGGCTGAGCCCGGCGCGCTCCATCGCTGCGGCGAGCATGAGACAAAGCGTCCCCCCCATCTTTCCTCCAGCCCCGGCGACGAGAACATCGGCGTCGTGCCGCCGCAGCGTGGCGATGACTCCATCGGTGGGCGCGGCGAGAAAGTCGTCGAGTTGATCGGGCGGGAAGGGCAGGGAACTCATGACGCGGATGCTGCCCGCCGGGCTTCGCGGTGCAAGCAAAAGAGCGAGCGGCGTGAGTCACCTCGCCGGAACCAGCAATCGCAGCAGTTCTTTGTGCTGGATGGTAAACAACCCGCACCAACTGTCATTGATGCCGTAGCTCACCAGCCAGCGTTTCTGCTTCTCCTGATAGATCGCACCGCAGGGGAACACACAGAGCGGCTGCCACTTCACTTTGGAGCGATCGAAGACAAAGCCTTCCGCTTCTGTGGCAGACAGCAGCGGCTGCCTTGTGATTGCCGTTACCCGGTAATCTCTTTCGGAGAACGCGTAGGCTCCTGTGAAATATCTCCGTCGCTGTCCGTCATCGTGAGAATGGAAAAACGAAATCCACTGCCCGTCCACCATCACGGGCGGCGTTCCGCCGGAGGGATTGCCGTG
>JANOZA010000062.1:0-1866 GCA_031429155.1 Verrucomicrobiota bacterium
TACGCCGCCCACGGCCATACCGCCAGCGAGGTGATCTACCTCCGTGTGGACAGCACCAAGCCATTCGCGGGACTCAGCACGTTCAAAGGCGGCCAGCCGACCCAAGCCGAGGCCATGATCGCCAAAAATTACCTCAGCGAGCAGGAGCTACGCGTCCTGAACAATCTCGTCTCCGCCTACTTCGACCTCGCGGAACTCAACGCCATCGAACAACGAGAAATGCGCATGGCGGATTATGTGCGTGAACTCGACGCCATCTTGAACTCCACAGGCCGCAAACTGCTCGACAATGCCGGCACGATCTCCAGCACCCAAGCGCAGGAAAAGGCCAAGCAGGAATTGCAACGATACAAAGCCATCACGCTGGATCAGGTCGAAAAAGACTACCTAAAAACCATCTCATCACTGGAAAAGCAGGCGAAAAAGGAGAGCCGGAAGAAAGGAGATAAGCATGAGTGACATGAGCAAAAAGAAAAACCATGAGGTTACCATCCGCTCATCTGCGGCGGAATATCTTACCTTTGTGGCGGCGAGTGGCCAGGGGGGCGTCGAGGCGGTTTATGCCGATGAGGATGTCTGGCTGAGCCAGAAAATGATGGCTGCGCTTTATGACGTGAACGTGCGCACCATCAACGAGCACCTGAAAAAGATCTTTGCCGACTATGAGTTGCAGGAGGATTCAGTTATCCGGAAATTCCGGATAACTGCCTCCGACGGCAAAACCTACGACACCCAGCACTACAACCTCTCCGGCATCATCGCCGTCGGCTACAAAGTGAATTCCGAACGCGCCGTGCAGTTCCGCACATGGGCGACGGGTATCATCAAGGAGTTCACCATCAAAGCCTACGTCATGGACGACGAGCGGCTGAAAAACGACGGCACCATCCTCGGCAAAAAATACTTCGAGGAACAGCTCCAGCGCATCCGCGAGATTCGCCTCAGCGAGCGCAAGTTTTACCAGAAGATCACCGATATCTACGCCACCGCCCTCGATTACGATGTCACGGCGCAAGCGACCCAACGCTTCTTCGCCACCGTCCAGAACAAACTCCACTGGGCGATTCACGGCCAAACCGCCGCCGAGGTCATTGTCTCCCGTGCCCATGCCGAAAAGACCAACATGGGACTCACCACCTGGAAGGATGCCCCGCATGGGAAAATCCAGAAGTTTGATGTCAGCATCGCCAAGAACTACCTCACCGATGCTGAACTCGCCCAGCTGCTGCGGCTCGTCAACGCCTACCTCGACATTGCCGAAGATATGGCAATGCGCAAGATGCCCATGACCATGGCGGACTGGGAAGAACGCCTCAACCGCTTCATCGCCGCCACCGACCGCGAAATTCTCCAAGACTCCGGAAAAGTCACCGCAGAGATCGCCAAAGCCCACGCCGAATGCGAATTCGAGAAATACCGAATCGTCCAAGACCGCCTCTATCAGTCCGACTTCGATCAACAAATCCAAATCATTCGTGAAAATTCGTGTCCATTCGTGGTTGAAAATTTCGGGAAGAAAGGAACCACGAATGAACACGAATAAACACGAATCGGTTGATATGAAAAAACTGCTCGATGGAGTGAAGGTGGAGTGGAAGGCGTTAGGGGATGAAGATTTCTTCGAAATCGCAAACACAGCAAGAAGACCGATTAAAGCTTCCTTAAGAGCGGCTGGAACAACGCCGTATTATGGTGCTAATAATGTCCAAGACTACGTTGAAGGCCAGGCGGATTCAAACTGTTAGCGAATATCTAGAGGAGGATTCGTTCCGTCTGGTTGGTTGTATGGTTTAGTTGGTCCTTCGCGGAATTGCGGGATGGAACGGAAGGGCGAGCGGAGCGAGTCCTGGAGTGGAATCCCGCAAT
>JANOZA010000063.1:0-12059 GCA_031429155.1 Verrucomicrobiota bacterium
TTGCGTTTATGGCCTCGCGGACAAACTGAACCCGCTCCTGGATCGCTGTCGCGGCCGGGGCAAGGTGCTGCCGTTTCTCCGTTCGCTCGATGAAGCGCAGACCTTTGGCACCGACACGAACTTCACCGCCTGCGCGCGCGAATTCATGGTCCGCCATCGGCGAAAGGGCATCATCGTCGTCATCTCCGACTTCCTTTTTCCCGGCGGATTCGAGGAAGGCCTCAAGCTTCTGCAATACAACCGCCACGACGTCTTCTGCCTCCAGGTGCAGGACGACACCGACACCAAATGCGACTGGAAAGGCGACATCGAACTCGCCTGCGTGGAAACCGGCCAGCACCAGCGCGTCACCATCACCCCGCGCGAAGCCCGCCTCTACGAACAAACCGTCGCCGACTGGAATGCCGGCCTCAAGAAATCCTGCGCCCGCCGCGGCATCGGGCTGGCCAGCACCACGCCGGAGATTCCATTTGAACACGTCATTCAGGACATCCTGCGGCGGGGCGGGCTGGTAGCGTGAGCCGGGACCGGGAGGTTTTCACGGGCTGGAAGGGGCCGAATCGGGCAGAAATCGTCGAATCGCCATAATTTTACCGCCCAGCTACAGAAAATGCCTCATCCCCAGTGAAAAGGGATGCATCCCCAACGGCAGGGGAGCCATCCCCAACGGCGGGGGAGCCATCCCCAGCGGCAGGGGAGCCATCCCCAACGGCAGGGGAGCCATCCCCAACGGCAGGGGAGCCATCCCCAACGGCAGGGGAGCCATCCCCAGCGGCAGGGGATCCATCCCCAGCGGCGGGGGAGCCATCCCCAGCGGCGAGGTATCCAAGCCCAACGATAGGAGATTGCCTCCATGGGCAGCGAGTGTGACCCCTTGCGGAACCCTCCTCGGAGAGCAGGATCGAATAGTATGAACGCCCGTTTCACCACACTCATTTGCGCCTACGTCGTCTTAACCGGAGGCATCTTTGCTCTGGGCGCAGCGTTCGCGCCGGCCGGACTCATCATCGCTGGCGCCGTGCTGCTGGTGATCGCCTTCCAATTGTTCAATCAGCTCCGCGACTACCCGAAGGAAGAACCGCGCGACCGCAGCAAGGAAACCCCCGAATCCTGGTAAGCCCTTATGAAATCCTCCCTCTTTCTCGCAGCCCGCATCCGGTCAGCAATTTTCGGATCCGCAGGGCTGGCGTGCCTGGGATTCGCCTTTGGATTGGGCGGCCTGGCTGTTGCGGGGTTCGTCCTCCTCTTTGTGGCCTATTGGGAGAGCGGCAATGCCCGCGTCGCCAAAGCCGAATGGGAGGAGGATGCCGCAGCGGAGGCGGAGCGCGCAAAGTATAGAGGCACAGCCCAGTGAGTCATCCAGGCAACCCACTATGAAATCCTCCTCCAGCGCACTCATGCTTATCGCCGCCGCCATTTTTTGGAATGGAGCCGCTGTTTTCTTCAATGGCCACAAGACCTACTCCTATGAACTGGGAATCGGGAGCATCTGCTTTGCCTGCCTGCTCATTCTGATGGCCTTGTTCAAGTGGGGGCAGGACGTGTGATCCATGAAGTTCCTCGCCCCGCTCTTCTTCTGGTCGTTCCTGAGTTTCATCCCTCTCGTCGCGATCTATTTCCTGAAGGTGCGGCCGCATCGGAAGGAGACGACGGCGTATTTTTTATGGAGCCGGGTGTTCACGGAGAGGAAGGCGGCGTCGCTCTTCAATCGTCTGCGGGATCTGCTCTCGCTCATACTTCTATCGCTCGTCTTCGGCTCTGTGTGCCTGGCGATGACGCGGCCGGAATTCGAGGACGATGAGCGGAAGGATCTGCTGCTCCTCATTGATAACTCCGCCAGCATGTCGGCAGGCGAAGGCGGGCAGCAGCGGCTGCACCTGGCGCAGGAGTCCGCACGTGAGCTCATCCGGGGCATGGATGCGAGTCAGCGGGCGAGTGTGGCGAGTGTGTCCGGCGAGGTGCGTTTTCTTTCTCACCTGACAGATGACCCGCGCGCGCTGCTGGATGCCGTGGATGCCATCGCGCCCACGTCGCTGAACTTTCGCCGCGAAGCCGTGACGGCTCTGCGGGCCGGGGATTCCGCAGAGTGGATGAAGGGCCATCGGCTCATCCTTATAACCGACGGCTGCTTCGGCACCGCAGGCGCACCGGAGGGCGTGGAGGTGCTGAAAGTCGGCAAGCCACTGGAGAACGCGGGCATCGTGAGTGCCGATGCGCAGTTTCTGCCAGGCGCCGGCAGTCCGCTGGGGGTGTTTGTGCAGTTCGCTTCGTCATTCAAAGCACCCGTGAAAGGCATCCTCATGCTGAAGCCCGACGGTCCCGGCGTGAACAAGCTCGTGGATGTGGAGATCAAGCCCGGGATGAATCCCGGTGAAGTCTTCACCGTCCAGGACGCACCCGCCGGCAAGTGGCTCGTGAAACTGGAAATCGCCGACGGCTTCGTCGGCGACAACAGCGTCAGCCTCGTGGCACAGAAGCAAAAACCGGTGCGCGTGAAGGTGGACGCCGACGACAAGTTCTTCTTCGACACCGCGGTCGAATCGTTCTCGCGCGGCGGCGGCAGCGGATTTCTCCTCCTGACGACGGAGAGCCCGCAGGTCGTCATCGCGCTCAGCAAAGCGCCGGACGCGCCGCTCAGTCTCATCTTCCAGCCGGAGGGCGTTTCGCCGTGGTGGAAAAGTGTTGGCGAGCCGCTGGAGTCCGCCGTGCCGCGCGTCCGCGTGCCGGACCATCCGGTGCTGCGTCACCTGGATGCCAGCGGCATGAACTTCGCGGGCGCACGCAAGCTCATTCCTGCGGAAGGAGCGCTAGTGCTCGTGGAAAGCGATCAGTCCGTTCCGCTGCTCTACGTCGCCCGTGCCGGCGGGCGCACGGCTGTGGTGGTGAACATGAATCCGGTGGACGCCGAGTTCTTCTACAGCGCGTGGTTTCCCGTGCTCATTCACGGCGCGGCCACGCATCTGGCAGGACGCGAGGCCCCCCTGGCCTCCACCTACACGCCCGGCGCCACTATTCCCCTGCCGGGCGCGAGCGATACGGAATCCACGACGATAGTGTCACCTGATGGCTCGATCCTCTCCGCCACCGGCAGGAAATACGGACCGCTGGAGCAGCCCGGATTCTACGATCTCCGCAATGGTTCCGGCGAATGGCTCGCCGCCGTGAATCTCCTCTCACCCCGCGAAAGCCTTCTGAACAACGAAGCGACGCAGACGACGCTCGCGCCCATCGCCAAAGGCCTGCCGCCTTACCTCTGGCTGACCAGCCTCGCCATCGTGGGGCTGATTCTGGAATCCGTGCTCTACCACCGGCGGAAAGTGGGATAAGGAAACCGCCTTTCCGATGCCGCCAAGGCGTCCCACAATCGCGCACCGGCACCTCAAACCCCGCCGGCTCTCCCATGATGCACACCATCCGACTCGTCCTCGTTCTTCTCTTCGGCCTTTCCGGCATGGCTTTCGCCCAGCACAATTATGCGGCGGAGGAATTTATCGTCGTCAGCGGCGGTCCCGCGCTGAGGCAGTGGGAGGACTATCGCGTCCCCGAGGAGCAGCACGACCGCTACGCCGGTAATTTCGCGAAGGCCGCTCACATCCGGCTTACCCAGCTTCGCACGCAGCACGGTCCCGCAGCTCAACTCACCTGGCTGATCTACCGCCCTGCTTACGAGAAGCGTGACCGGGAGGACGCTGTGCGCCAGCCACCCTACACGTGCTACACTTCGGAAATCCAGGAGCGCGCCGCCAAATGCGGAGCCCGCATCGTTTGGTTCAGCGGTAAGGACTTTCTCATCAGCTACCTCAACAACCGCGGCAGCAGAAAGATCGCGGACCTCGAGTTCTTCGTACACTCCAACAAGTATGCGTTTCTGTTCGACTACAGTTGCGATATCCTCGGCGTCAGCACCTGCTACCTGCACTGCGTGGACCTCCGCCGCATTCACCGCGGTCTTTTCACGAGAGGAGCGCACGTGCAAAGCTGGGGTTGCCACACGGCAGAGTATATGAGCGGCGCGTGGAAAAAGGCCACTGGTGTCGGAATGCTGGGCGCCGTCGGCAAGACCGACTATCGCGCCATTGGGGACAACGTCTCACTGCCGGCGATTTCCGGCTCATGGAAACAATGATCCGGCAAAGGCCCCAACTGAGCATCCAGCACCCCGCATGACCTACCCCGAACTCCACCGCCTCTATCACCAGCCATTTTTCGCTCTCCTCCAGCAGGCGCGCGCTGTCCATGAAGACCACTGGCCGGAAAACGAAGTGCAGCTTTGCACGCTGCTTTCCATCAAGACCGGCGGATGCAGCGAGGACTGTTCCTACTGTGCCCAAAGCGCACGCTACACCACGGACGTGAAGGCGGGGAAGCTGATGGAAAAGGACGAGATCATGCAGCGCGCCGAGGCGGCGCGGGCCAGCGGCAGCACGCGGTTTTGCATGGGTGCCGCCTGGCGTGGCGTGCGCTCCGGCACCGAACGCTTTGAGAGCGTTCTCGATATCGTCCGCGATGTTAGCAAGCTCGGCATGGAAGTCTGCGTCACTCTCGGTGAACTCGGCCCACAGGAAGCGGCGCAGCTTAGGGAAGCTGGCGTCACTGCTTACAATCATAACTTGGACACGTCTCCGGAGCACTACACGAAGATTGTCACCACACACACATTCGAGGACCGGCTGCGCACCATTCGCCACGCTCAGGACGCGGGAATGAGCGTGTGCAGCGGCGGAATCCTCGGACTCGGCGAAACCGTCGAAGACCGACTCCACATGCTGCAGATACTGAGTGAGTTCAATCCGCAGCCCGAAAGTGTGCCTATCAACAGTCTCATGCCCATGCCCGGCACCCCCCTCGCGGAGACACCACCAGTGGATGTATTCGATCTCGTGCGTATGATCGCCTGCACGCGCATCGCCATCCCCGGAGCCAAGGTCCGTCTCTCCGCTGGCCGCACCCGCCTCAGCCGCGAAGCCCAGGCACTGGCCTTTTTCGCCGGCGCGAACTCCATCTTCTACGGAGACAAACTCCTCACCGCCGCCAACCCCGCCATCGCCGCCGACCGAGCGCTGCTCGCAGAATTGAATCTCCTGCCGCAGGAGCCGAACCCCGCAATGAACGCCCCTCGCGCCAACGCTGCCAAAGTACTGAGCCCGGCGTCTGAGCCGGCGGGATGCGGGTGCTGATGGAGTAAATGCTCTCCGCAACATTTGTATTCGCAGGGGATTTTTTGAAGGTCTTCAGGATCGCAGAAACTCCATGGCTTGGGGTCATTGCGGGCATCTTTTTGTTTTGCTGGCCTCTTATGGCTGGGAATCCAGAGGATCCATGGACAGTCCGTCCGCGAATTTCGCGCAACCGCCAGTGGATGCGCGGGCAACGGGTTGCCGGGGTATTGCTAATTGGCTTGTCTCTCGGCGTCAGGTCATGCAAAGAGCAACCACGCAATGAAATCTATGCACCCCACCCGCCGTCGCTTTCTCAGCCTGCTGCCCGCAGCAGCGTTCTGCAGCTGCGATGACAACAGACCCGCACCCGGGCCAACGTTTCCTAAAATTAAGAAGCGAATCACGAGCACGACGGCGTTCACTGCCGATCTGGTAAGGGCCGTCGGGGGCGAGGCAGTGGACTCGCGCTGTTTTGTTCCCGTTGGATTGAATCTGCACACCTTTACGCCGACCGCACAGGACAGCGCGAAGTTTCACACGAGCGACATGGTCTTCACTCATGGACTCGGACTTGAATCCCGCTGGCCTACAGACTTTGAGGCGCTTTCCAATGACGGAGTGCGTGTTTTCTCTGCTACTGCCGCGATACCAGCAGACAAAATCACTCGTCCATCAGGCCCCGGCGGACCTCCCGACCCGCATGTCTGGATGCATCCCGAACTGGCGGCTCTCATGGTTGATGCCGTGGAGACTGCCCTGAAGGAGGTAATGCCAAAACTTGCTGACTACTTCACTCCCCGAGCGCACAAGGTGCGCCTCTCTCTTGAGGAGGTTATGAAGCAGGTCTCGGCAAAGATGAAAGGTCTCAAACCGGAGGACCGCTTCCTCTTCACCAGCCATGATTCCATGCAATACTTCGCGGCCGCGTTCGGACTGGAAGCACGTGCACTTACCGTTCCCTCAGGCACGCTCCCCGAATTGCTCTCCCCGGACCTTGCCGCCTGGATCTCAACGCATCGTATAAAATCCCTCTTCCGTGAATCATTTACCGACGTGATTTCCCTCCGCCGCCTGCTTGTTGACCTAAAGGTGGATCCTGACCACGTCATCTATTCCCTCGCCCTTCCGCCTGCCGGCACCACCGCCCTGGTTGGATTCAAATCCTATGACGTCTTCTCAGCGGCAGAGGCGCTTTATTATAGTGCCGATACGATCCAATCCACTCTTGAGGTGGATTGAGATGCACGCCGCTCTTTTTCCGACTTCTTAACCTGCGCGATCAATCGCAGGTTAAAAGCTTGGCATTTAGAGCAGGATGGTGGCTCCTGCATGTTACGGTTAGCCGAGGCCTCCTTACGGTCATGGGGAGTCCGCCTTTCTGAGGCAGAACTGGCTCCTTTTCCTGTACCTGTAATCCGGCGCTGCGCTCCAAGAGAAGTTTGATATTTTTTGCGTGTTGGTTGAAATTTCGGCAAGGCCTATATATTTTCCATCGCAGGTGACTTCCACAGTGACTACAGGGGTTTTACTTCTGGATAGTTTAAGCTCTTTGATTCAGAAGCGAAAGCAAACTTCGCCTAGTTTGCTCGAGTAAATCACATTCGGTTCCCTCCAATTTCTTCCGCAGTAGCGCTCTTATGATCGGGTGAAAAGATTTCTGAATTATTTGACTTTTGACTCATCCGGGAGCCTTGCGCAGCCGCTCGACTTGGTTTGAAGATGAAAAACGAGATGCCGAAACATTCGGCATCCCGTCTAAATTGAAGTGAATGTTTGGTAGATTAGCGGCGACGGCGTAGGGACGCCAGTCCAAGAAGTGCCAGAAGTCCTACTGAAGTAGGTTCCGGAATGTTTGCCGCAAGAACCAAGCGGGTATTGCCATTCGCATCGCTGGTGGGATCAACTCGTCCTTGAGCTTGAAACGCGGGATTTGTCACGTAAACAGTCAGATTTGTCGCAGTGATGGAAAGAGAATCGCCGACTCCAGCTGGATCGTCCACTGGGAAGGTCAACCCAACGGCCTGAAACAGTCCGCTTTCGGTGGAACTACCAGCGTCAGGGGCATTGTAAATCCAGACAAAAACATTGGCATTGTTGAATGCAGCATCGTCGGATTCACCACCGGTGTTCACGACTGATCCATTCACTTTACCAGGTCGTGCGGTGGGGCCGATGCCACCGTTTTTGATAGTAGAAGTACCAAACTCCACAAACGAGGACGCAACCCCTGGTTCGGAAAGTCTGCCAATACGGATCAGACTGCCATTAGCGATGATGGAAGTGTTCGCGTTGTTGTAAGCGGTGGGACCAACAGCATTACTTGACAAGGAGACGGTAGAAGCACCGGCCAAAGTCGTGAATGTTGCAAGAATGGATAGGATTAGTTTTTTCATTAGCTGTAAGGTAAATGGAGTATATATCGGTAGATTACGGGGCGATTGGTTGGGCTGGGGCTGTCCAAGTGAGGTTGCCGGCACCGGCTTGACGAATGAGGATGAAAGCTTCGCCCTCATTAAGGATCTCCGAGGTAGCGTCCCCGCCATCAAGATCGGCCCACTGAGTGAATGGTGTCGGGAGAGCACCGTCATCGAAGAAATAGAAATCCTTGAGCACGTTGGGGCTTGCTTGAGGAAGTCGGAGAACGTCAGCAGTTGCACTTTGATCGCTTCCCTTCACGCGGGTGGTCTGGGCACCCGTATTGGAGAGATTGCTGTTTCCCAAACTGAAATTGTTGGCCGGAACTCCGGAATCGCCCACTGCCCGCGGAGTGGCCATGATGTTAATTCCGGGAGTTGCATAAAGAGCTGTTTTTCCAGTTTTAACGTGACCCACACGGACAAAGCTCACGGCTCCACCAGTCTTACGGTGAAGGACGATACCTTGGTCTGGGAAAATGATGACGTTTATGGCATCGTTGCCATCCAAATCAGCCCACTGGGTGAACCCGGCACCGTCATTGAAGAAGTAATAGCTTTTAACCGCATGTGTCACTGGCTTCAAAAGCTTGATCTCGTCAGCCGTTGCGCTCTGATCTGAACCAGCAAGACCAGCCGTATTGGTCGCACCAAATACTTCACCAATTGTGGCGTGCTTGCGAATGCGTACCGTCGTCGTGCCACCCGTAATGAAGGATGATAGGTTGCGATCAACCGTTACCACGGAGTTGGTGGTCGAAACTATATTTGCCCACTGCCCTTCTCCGGAGCCGGAGCTAACCTCCAAGTAATAGCCAGGCATCGGAACGGCGGCATCGAAAGCGAGATTCACGACCGCGTCAAAAGCAGGGGGGGACAAGGGCGTGCCCGTCAACGTGACAGTCGTTGCCGCCGCGCTCGCAGCAAGACCCGAATACTCGAGCTTATTGACGAGAGTAGGGGAGAGAAAGGAGAGATTATTGCCTGCCGCGATTTTGCAGGTGACGTAGCCTACTGGGTCGGTCGTCGCTGTAGTCTGTGCATTGGCACCTGCGGCAGCGGCGATGAGGAGCGCACCGGTGATGAGGGAGATGTTGTGTTTCATTGGATGGGTTGGTGGGATATTTGCGTGGGCTGTGATCAAACTAGGGGAATTTTTCTCGGATGTAAAGACTTTCGTGCAGAAATTTCGATTTTTTTTTCTTGGCTAAATGCCAACGAATGATCGCATGTCAGGGTGTTGGTTTCCAAAGGTTTGCAGAGTTCAGCCGAATTGCTGAAAAAACGGGATCGGTTCCGCGATGTTCCTTTTTAGTTAAGCTCACCTCATTTTTGGCATTCGCGTCCGCAGAAATTCGAGGACATCAGCGCGCGGGGTGATGAATCAACGAACCGTGGCACTGTTATTTCGGACTCCCTCCCGGTCGGCGAACAGCCGGGGCGGGAGCCTCGGCGGGACGATTGAAAGGGATGTCGTTTTCGAACGCTGGCAGCTTCACATTGTCGGTGTTCCGGTCAGGGCTGGCGAAGAGTTCGGCGTCCGGTCCGATGACGGTGCGCTGGATTTCGGAAACATTGACGTCGAGCATGTCATCGGCGTTTTCGATGATGCGAGCCTGGAGCAGCACGAGGAGCTCGCGGCGCTGCTTTTTGCGGACGTTAGTGCCGATGAGGTATTTAAGGACCGGTATCTTGCTCAACACAGGAATGCCGGTGCTTCCCCTGCTGTCGTCCTCACGGATGAGGCCACCGAGAATCAAGATGGCGCCATTGGGTATGGTTATCTTGGTCTGGAGTTGCTGGGTGGAGATGTTGGGGATTTCGTTTCCGCTGATCAGAGTGGTGCCTTCAATGCTGTCGTTGAGCTGGCTGATATTGAGCGTGATTTCATTCCGGGAGTTGATGAGCGGCTGAACATCGAGGGAGAGGACGACGTTCTCGTACTCGACACTCGAATTGACGCTCTGGGTGGCGCCCCCGACGATGGACGACTGCTGATTCGCGGGAATGGGGACGCGGGTGCCGCTGGAGATGGAACCGACCTCGTTGTTCGCCACGGTGATATGTGGCTTGGCGAGAAGTTTTGATTTGTTATTCGTTTCCAGCAGCCGAACGTAGGCGTTGAACAGCTCCTCTGCGGCGGCGTAGAAATTCATGCCGCTGAGCGCGGGAACGGTGACGGGCGAATTGAGGGCAGCGGGGTCAATAAAGGATCCGCTGGCACCGCTGCGGAAGAAGCCGGAGGTGTTAATTGCTTCGCCGAATATGTTTACGGTGGAGGCCTTGCGGAGGATATCCACGGAGCTTTGCATGTCATCACCGATGGACATCTGGGCGATGACGGCATTGATGTGGACTTGATAGGGGCGCCGGTCCATTTCCTTTACAAGGTCACTGACGCGCTTGATGGAATCCGGCGGTCCGGAGACGATGAGGCTGTTGGTGCGGGGATCGGAAATGAGCAATGTCTTGCCGATGGTTTGCGCCTGGGGAACACCGATGGAGCCGCCGCCGCCGCCGGAGAGCCCGCCGCCGCCGGTGCGTGAGCTGCTGCGTCCGCCGGAACCGCCGAGGCCGCCGCCGCCGAACTGACTGCTGCTGCCGGAATTTGCGCTGTTGAATCCGCTGCGGAAGTTCTGTCCGCCGGTTCCCTGGCTTCCGAAATCTCCGCTGGTGCTGTTACTGCGACCGCCGGTGTTCCTCGCGCTGCTTGATGCGCCGCCTCCACCGCCGGAGGAACCGGTGCCGGCCTGACCGGCACCCGTGGCTTCAAGCGAGCTGACGGCGACGCCGAAGAAATCGTCCACTGGGATGTAGCGAAGTTGCTGAGTGAGGAGGCTCTTTACGTTGCTGGGCTCGTCGAATTCGTGGATCAACTGCTTGAGGAATTTCACATGCTCCTCGGGTCCGTTGACGAAGACGCGGTTCGTGCGCGGGTCGGCCCTGACGATGACCTGGCTGCCATCGGGCATGATGCCGCTGCTGGCACCGGCACCGGCCGCTGCCGCAGCGGGCTGGGGCACACTTCCGGGCACTGTGAGATTGGCCGCCGCTGCCGCAGGGGATATGCTGCGGAATCCTGAGCCGCCACCGCCAGTTCCGGTTCCTTTGCTCTGGGCCTGGAGAATTTGATCGAGAATTGCCTGCACGTCCTCGGCGGAGGCGCGCTCGAGTTCGACCCACTCGTGGATCATTTTGATGGGCGGCAGATCGAGGGACCTGGTCACCTTGATGAGCGTGCGGAGATTGGACGTGTATTCCTGGATGAATATGGAATTCGCACTCGGCACCGCGATATACTTAGTCCACTGACGAACTGGCACAGCCTGGCTCAAGACTCCCACGGCATCAGCAGCCGGAAGGTGTTTAAGAGTTAGGACGAAATTCACCACCACGTCCTCCTCGGGCAAGTCCTCTTCGCGTGTGTAGAGCGGGAAGCCGGTCGCCTCTCCGTCAATGCTGACCGGTTTGTCCAGGGTCAGCACCTTGTCAATATTGCTGCGGTAGGGCTGAATGATGATGCCCTGGATGGCGAGCGCCGCCTTGATGAAGTCTGCCGCCTCTTCAGCGGTGAAGGGCTTCACCGGATTCGGATTCGCACGCAGCGTCACCGTCGCAGTGCCGACATTCGGGCCGCGGATCACGTGGCGCCTCGTGATTTCCTCATACTTGTCTATGACTTCGGAAACAGGCGCGTCAAGAAACTCGATGTGCTCCCACGGGTTTCCAGACTCTTCGTCCGCTCCGGGGGTGGTTGCAGTCGGCAGGGCGGCAGGATTGTTATTACCAGGTGTGGCAGTGCCGGCTCTTGGCGTGATGGAGCGAGCGCCGGGAAGCGGGATAGAGGGCCGGGGAATGGTCGGACGGGGAGCACTAGGCACTGCGCCGGGCGCGGGCGCGGTGCCTGGTGCGGGCACTGCGGCGGGAACGGCTGGCACAGCGGCAGGAGCCAAGTCCGTTACAGGTCCGTCTTCAGGAACGGGAATGGCTTCGGCGGGCTTGCCTGCAGTGGCCGCCGGAGCGCCGGCCGGGATCCCTCCGGGAGCGGGCGCATTATTTTGAGCCGTGAGCTTGGCCCGGAGGGCAGGCGAGAGCGTGGGGGTCTGAGCACTAACGGCGAGCGGAAGCGAGAGCAGCAGAGGGATGAAAAGGGTGGATTTGCGGAGCATGACGATATTGGAAAAGGATTGGGGACTCTGAGAGCGGAGCGCGGGGCGTTCTGCGGGGACTATTGCTGAGTGGGGAGAACGACCCTGCGGCGCTGGGGCGGAATGGACACGCGAGGCTGTTCCATCCCCGGGGTGTTTGTGACCTGCGGAATGACAACATTCGGCGTCTGTTGCTGCGGCTGGCCGTTGGGGCCCGTGAGATGGTTCAGCAATTGCTGGTTGTTCATGTTCAGGGCGGGCTGCCCCTGGGCATTCTGCAGTTGAAGGCCATTCACATTACCCCCGGCCTGATTGCCCTGCTGCTGCGGTTGTCCGCC
>JANOZA010000064.1:0-6066 GCA_031429155.1 Verrucomicrobiota bacterium
GCTGTGCTTCTCGGCGTTGTTGGCGGCGAACTTCCGGTGTTCCCAGGTGGCGGTGAAGCCCTCGAAATCAAAGACGGCGACCTGCTCTTCCGGTGCGTCGGTACTCTGCTCTTTGTCATTCAGAACCGGCGCTCCTGACAAGGCGCGGCCTCCGCTGCTGAAGACGCGGCGCGGGCCTTTCTCCTCCGTCCAGAGCATGATCTGATCCAGCCAGTGAACTCCCCAGTCGCCGATCTGGCCATTGGCGAAGTCCATGAACTGCCGCCAGCCGCCAGGGTGGATTTTGGAATTGAACGGGCGCAGCGGTGCGGGGCCGCAGTACATTTCCCAGTCCACGCCTTCAGGCACCGGGCTGTTCGGTTTGGGTCGCTCGGCACCGCCGGGATAGTGGACGAAGCAACGGACCATGCCGACTTTGCCGACCTTGCCGGAGCGGAGGAAGTTCATCGCATTGACGTGATGCGGACCGATGCGGCGATGGAGGCCGACCTGCACCGTTTTGCCGGAGTCTTTCGCGGCTTTCACCATGGCGCGGCTTTCGTTGACCGTGTGCCCGGTGGGTTTTTCTACAAAGACATGCGCGCCGGCCTTGAGGGCGGCGATGGTTTGCAGCGCGTGCCAGTGATCCGGCGTGGCGATGATGGCGATGTCCGGCTTCTCCTTCTCCAGGAGTTCGCGGTAGTCGCGATACTTCTTCGGTTCCGCGCCGCTGAGTTCCTTCACGTCGTCGGCTGCGTGGTCCAGTTTCCCGGAATCAACATCGGCCAGCGCCACGCAGTTCACCTGGCCGGAAGCCATGGCTTCGCGCAGAATATTCATCCCCCACCAGCCGGAGCCGATGAGTGCGGTGCGATACTTCGAAGCCCCTTCCTGAGCCCGGATGATGGGGACGGCGGAGAAGAGAGCAGTGGCTGAGGCGGCGGAGAGGAAGTGACGGCGGTGCATGGGGGGAAATGAAGAATGAAGAATGCAGAAACAACGAATGCGAGGTCAGTTTGTCATTTGGCATTTCCGAACACCTGAGCTTTCAGCGTCGCGATCTTCGCGTCCATTTCTTCGACGGACTTCTGTGTCTCCTCCAGCATACCGGAGACGGTGGTGCGGAGTTCGGCTTCCTCCTCTGGAGTGAGGGAGGCGGGGATTTGAAGATCGCCATCTCCGGGCTGACGGTAAAAGGCGAGGGCGGTTTCGAGGTCCACCATGCGGAGTTCGTCGCGGTGCATGGCGGCAGCGAGACGGTCTTTGAGGGATGACTGGCTCCCGCCGGGCAGCGTCAGCGGCGTGGTGGTGCGCTCCAGGCGGCGCTCAAGGAGGTGGATGAGCACCTGGCGTTCGACGGTGAAATAGCCGCGCTGAAGAAAGTGGAAGAGACTGCAGAGTTGTTCGATGCCGATAGTCTCCGGGTCGAGATTGAGGAAAGCGTCGAAGTGATAGTCGAGGTGCATCTTCTGCGCCGCCGCGAGCTTTTCCTCCAGCGGCGCGAGTTGGGTGCGGAGGTCGCGCCATGCGGCGAGCCATTGGGCATTCTCGGGATCGGCATTTTCGGCGCGACGAGGCGAGGGCAGGGGAGCCTGATAACGGGGCGGGCCGGTGTAGTTGGGGTCGTTCGTCGGATCGCAGGCGCTGAGGAAAAGACACGCTGCTCCCGCGGTGCCGGTGAGGGCGATGAGGCGGAAGTGGTGGCTGTTCATGGGATTACTTCGGCGGCGCAGCGGCCCGCAGATCGTAACAGATGAGCCGGGAGGGCGTTCCGTT
Source organism: Verrucomicrobiota bacterium (assembly GCA_031429155.1). Lineage (GTDB taxonomy): Bacteria > Verrucomicrobiota > Verrucomicrobiia > Verrucomicrobiales > V1-33 > V1-33. Next base: position 1,756 of record JANOZA010000064.1, read on the forward strand.
CAATCGGTCGTCTTCATTTTGACTTACATAAAGCAATCCGTGGCTGAGCGCGGGCAATGTCCACGACTGCTGGGCGACGAACGGCTGGTGTTTGGAGAGGATTTTCGCGCCGGCAGGGGAGAGGTCGAGCCAGCAGAGCGTGCCCCATTCACCGAGGCAGAGGAACTTGTCGCCTACCTTGAGAAGGCTGCCGCGGTAGAGACTCATGGGGATTTCTTGCGCGCCGGACTTGAGCGGCCAGGTGAAGTGCTCGCCCCACTTTTTCGCGCCCGTCCCGCCGTCATGGCAGACGAGTTCGCACTGCTTGTCCTTCTCGCCGCTGAAGGCGTAAAGGTGGCCGCCGTGCCAGACGGGGGTGTTCCAGTGGCAGCCGAGGTCCGGGGCTTTCCACTGGGGCGAAAACTTCCCTTTTTCGTCGGCCTTGAGCATAACGCCGCCATTGCACGGGCTGTCGTTGTCCACGTAGGCCTGCGAAATAAACACCCGTCCCTCGCCGCAGAGCAGCGGAGTCTGGGCATTGACGCTCGGAAAGCGCCGCGAGCGCCAGAAGAAAGGCTCCTCCGCCGTGCCCGTCGCAGGATCAATGCTCAGCAGTCCGCCGGTGCTCGGCTGGCTTTTGCCGCCGGCAAAAACGAGCACGCGGTCACTGCCGTTCACTTTCGCCATGATGGGCGATGCATAACTCTGACCCCACTCGTGTTTAGTGGTCCAGAGCAGCTTACCGTTCTTCAGCGAAAAGGCGCAGACGCAGCGGTCCCCGGAGCCGCCGAGATTCACGATGACCTTGTCGCCGTGAATCAACGGGCTCGCGCCGGAACCGAAGAAATACTTCATCACCTCGAACTCCTTTTCGCAGTCGTGCTCCCATTCCACTTTGCCAGACTGGAGGTCGAAGCACTTCAGCCAACTCGTCACGCCGAAGGTCACCACTTTCCCGCCGCTCACCACCGGACCTGCGCGCGGCCCCGCGCCGTAGCCAAAGTCATCCCGGTAGTCCACGTCGTAGCCATGTGACCAAAACCGCTTCCCCGTCAGCGCATCGAGGCAATCCAGCCGTTCCTGGCCCTCCGTCCGGTGAAAGAGCAGCAGCCGGCCGTTCACGATTGCCGGGCTCGTATAGCCTTCGCCCTTTTTGCACTCCCAAACCTTGGCCGGCCCGGCTGCGGTAAATTCCTGATGGATGCCGGACTCCTTCGACACCGGCGCATCCGATGGCCCCAGAAACCGCGGCCAGTCCTCCGTGACAGCCCCCGGGGGCAGAGTCTTCGGCGCCGCGTGAAAGGTCAGGCCATTCCAAGCCTGCGGCTCCTCAGCAAGGGTGGGAGTGAAGAGGGCAAGCAGAATTGCCGGTAAGATTAGTCTGATACCCATGGGAACTTGGTGCTTATCGGGGGCTGCGCAGTCGCAACTCAACTCAACTGCTGATTCTCCACCCAGCGGACAGCATAGCGGATAAGTTCATTGCCGCTCTGGAGCTGGAGCTTCTCTTTAATATTCGCACGGTGGGCGTCCACGGTCTTCACGCTCACTCCCAGGTCGTCCGCGATGGCCCTCGTCCCCCGGCCCTTGCCGATCATTTGGAATATCTCGAACTGCCGGTCGCTGAGCCCCTCCACTGGATCCTCGCTCACCGGGCGGCGACCGGAGAATATTTCCAGGATCTTCCCGCTCATCGCCTGGCTGACGTAGATTTCACCTGCCAGCACCTTGCGCACCGCTTCGATCACCCGGCGCGCACCTTCCTGCTTCATGATGTAACCCTGAGCGCCGGCGCGCAGCACGCGCTCCACGTAGAGACTCTCGTCGTGCATGGAATGGACGAGCAGCGCTACGGTCTTCTGCTGGCCGCGGATTTCCTTGATGAGTTCCAGGCCGTTCTTCCCGGGCAGCGAGATGTCAATAATGACCAAATCCGGCTTCAGATCGAATATGCCCACCAGGCCCGTAGTGGCGTCATTGGCTTCGCCTATTACGACGAGGTCCGGCTCGTGATTGATGAGCTGAGCCAGCCCCTGCCGCATAATAGGATGATCATCTACAAGGAAGACCTTTTTCTTGATGGCGGGAATGACGGACATACTGCGGAGGGACGGAATTTCCCGCGACTCTATCGGCATCAGGCTCAGGATGCAATACCCCAGGAGAATTCCCTGGGGAAAATTTAGGGATTCCGTGATGGTCCTCTAGGGCGGCGCTGATTAACGGGACGTAGCTCGACGTTCCAAAGTCGAGACCCCGCAGCACTCGACATTGGAATGTCGAGCTACGCTTGAATCAGCGCTTCCCTAGGGCGGCCGGCGCGGCAAAAGCGTGGCGGGGCGAAAACGACGAGGCAACCCGGCCCCCCTGTGGCGGGGCTTTTGGAATTTGCGACGAAACGAAGCCCTCCTCGTTCTGCCCGCCTGAAGGGCGAATAGGTTGCATTCCGCCGGGTGCCGTCCTATGACGGCGCTCCCCTTATTGTTTCCGCAACTGTTCCTCGAACCAAGCCTATGTCCGACCAGATTTCCCCGCCGCCTTCCGATGACGAAAACCTTGAGCCGCAACGGCCCACGGGTGATTACGATGCCTCGAAAATTGACAAGCTGGAGGGCCTCGAAGCCGTGCGCACCCGGCCTGGTATGTATATTGGCGACCCCAATGAGCCCAATGGCCGCGGCCTGCATCACTGCGTCAATGAAGTGCTCGATAACTGTATTGACGAACACCTCGCCGGTCACTGCAAGACGGTCCATCTCACGCTCCATGTGGACGGCTCGTGCAGCGTGCTCGATGATGGGCGCGGCATTCCCGTGGACATGCATCCGAAGTGGGGGATGCCGGCGGTGGAACTGGTGCTGACGAATCTCCACGCCGGCGGCAAGTTCGGCCAGGGCGGCTACAAGTATTCCGGCGGCACGCACGGCGTGGGCGCGAAGTGCGTGAATGCGCTGAGCGAATGGTTCAAGGCGGAGGTGTATCGCAACGGGCAGATTTACAGCATCGGATTTGAGCGCGGCAAGACGACGAAGCCGCTCTCCGTCGTGGGCAAACTCGGCGATCCGAACAGAACCGGCACCATGATTACCTGGCTGCCGGACACGGAGATTTTCAAAGTGGTGACCGAGTTCAGCTACGAAAAGCTCTGCACGCGGCTGCGCGACCTCGCCTTCCTCAATCCCGGGCTGACGATGACCATCGTGGACGAGCGCGGAGAGAAGGAGAAGACCACCGTGTTCTGCTATCCGAACGGCATCGTGGAGTTCGTGGCCCAGATGGGCGAGAACAAGGAACTGACGCCGCCGACTCCGATCGTGATCCGGGGCAAGCGCAGTCTGGAACAGGAGCCAGGCAAGGATACGGAGGAAGTCTATGTGGACCTCGTGCTCCAATACACCGACAGCTATAACGAGCAGCTCCTCTGTTATGCGAACAGCATTCAGAATACCGACGGCGGCACTCATGCCTCCGGATTCCGCAGCGCCCTGACCCGGGCGGTGAACACCTACGCGAAGGCCAACAATCTTCAGAAGGAAAAAGATCCGCCGATCACCGGCGACGACTGCCGGGAGGGAATCATCGGGGTGTTGAGTGTGAAGCTGCCGAATCCGCGCTTCTCCAGCCAGACCAAGGAGAAGCTCGTGAACCACGAGGCGGAGAGCGTGGTTAACAGCGTGGTCTATGAGGGCATCACCAAGTTCTTCGAGGAGAACCCCTCGCAGTCGAAGCGCATCGTGGAGAAGATCACCATGGCCGCCCGGGCGCGCGAAGCGGCACGCAAGGCCCGCGAGACGGTGCGCAAGAGCGCTCTGACCGGCGGTGGTCTGCCGGGCAAGCTGGCGGACTGTTCTGAGAAGGATCCGGCGCTGAGCGAACTGTTTATTGTCGAGGGTGACTCCGCTGGCGGCTCTGCGAAGCAGGGCCGGCGGCGCGAATTCCAGGCGATCCTGCCGCTGCGCGGAAAGCTCATCAACGTGGAGAAGGCGCGGCTGGACAAGGTTCTGGAGAACAAGGAAATCCAGAGCATGATCACCGCCATCGGAGCCGGCATCGGCGGCGGCGACGGCGAAGGGACGTTCAACATAGCCAAGGCCCGCTATCACAAAATCGTCATCATGACGGACGCGGATGTGGATGGATCGCACATTCGCACGCTGCTGCTCACATTCTTCTGCCGGCAGATGCCGGAGCTGGTGAAGCGCGGATTCGTCTATGTCGCCCAGCCGCCGCTCTACCGCATCACGCGGAAGAAGCGCGAGGAGTATATCCAGGACGACAGCGAGCTGAACCGCATGTTGATTGACCTCGCTGCCGAGGAAGTGAAGCTCAAAA
>JANOZA010000065.1:0-1547 GCA_031429155.1 Verrucomicrobiota bacterium
TCCGACAAACGGCCCGCCCCAGTCGTAGAGCTGATAAAGCAGCGCTCCATCGGGCTTGTGGATATTGAGCGTCGGGCAGCGCCACGGCTCGCGGCCCGTGGACCAGTGATGCTCGCCGCCGCGCGCGATGGTCCCGTCCACGGGATTCACCGCCGCGAATCCGCCCGCGCCGCCGGGAATAGGCATGGCCGAAAGCTGCTTGCCGGCGGGATCGAGCACGCGGAAATCCGGCCCGCTAAAATGCAGTCGCCCCGCTGCGTCGAGCGAGAGAGCCGGCGCGTCGGATGCACCTTTGACGTGCCGCAACCAGACAATCTTTGCCGCATCGGGCGTGAGCCGGGCGATGTAGCTGTGCGTGCATCCACTCCGCTTCGAGTCCTCCACCGGCGCGGCCAATTCCTGCACATCGCCTGCCAGCGACGTGATGGCGTCGGTCGCCGGACCCGTAATGAAAATATTCCCCGCCGCGTCCACCACCGCTCCGGTGAGTCCGCCGGATTTCCACGCCAGCCGCGTCACGGATTTGATCGTCTTCAAGTCACCCGACATTCGCGCGATGAACGCCGTCGCGTTTTCATGATTCCAGCCAAACGGCTCCAGCTTCGGCTTTCCTTCCTTGTCCACTTCCGGGTTGCCCTTCTTGTCTTTCTTCGGCGTCTGCTCCGGCGGAGTGAGCGTCGCATCTTTACCGAGCACCGTCTCCTTCACGCCGAGATCCAGCACCGGCCCCAGCGTCACGCCCGCGAGTACGATGGTGCCATCCGTCTGAAACCCGCCGCCAGCAAGCCACTCCGTCCCCGCGCCGCCGAGCAGCCCGGCAGAGATTACGCGGACCGGCTCGGAGGGTGTGGCGTTCTTTTTGGTAAATTCATCGAAGCGCGTATCCGCGTCGGCAGTAAAGACCAGTGACATTGCGAAAAGCGAAGCAAGGCAGATTGATTTCATTTCGGTGTTTCTATGCGAGCAGCTCGGCGACCAGCCCGCTTTGGTCGATGTCCCGCAGCCCCGTGTCGGCAACGCCGAACTTGTCGCGGGGTCTACCGGCGGCCTGCAGCAGCGTGAGGTAGAGATTCGAGAGGGTGCGGTGCTTTTTCTGTCCGTATGACGGCAGTTGCACGAATCGACCGCCGGGCTTCAGCTTTCCGCGCAGTCCACCGAGTAGCACGACAGGCCACTCGCGGAGGCTTGGGTGATGCGCCTCGCCGCTGTCGCTCAGGTAAACGATGAGCGTGTTGTCGAGCATCGTGCCGTCCCCTTCAGGGATGCTCTTCAAGCGCGCGGCGAGCGCTGCGATGAGCTTGCAGTGATATTGCCGCACTTTCACAAAACAGTCTGCCGAAGTGAGTCCGTTCACTCCTTTGCCGTGGCCGATTTCGTGTCCGTCGATGGGAATGCCGAGATCCGGCCATGCGAGGTATTGCTGCCCTCCACCGCCGCTGGTGAGCGTGAGCACATTCGTCAGCCCCGCGATGAGCGCGGCCGCTCCGAGCTCGAACTGCGCTTGCAGCCGGTTCACCTCGGTGGGCTGGGCAAATTGAGCGTCGAGC
>JANOZA010000066.1:0-3659 GCA_031429155.1 Verrucomicrobiota bacterium
GTTCGATGCAGGGAGTTCGGACTATTTGCAAAGACACCGCCTAATGGGGGCCGTCTCCCGGTTGGCGGAATGCCGGCTTTTCGCCCCTGGACGGCGGCTTTCCTTTACGATCGAACCGGGATCTGACGGCAGGGCGGCCCGGGTATGAGGATCACCGACCTCTTCATCCGGCGGCCGGTGATGACCACGCTGGTCATGCTGGCGAGTGAGGGTCTCGGCCTGGATGAAGTGGTGGGCGCGATGGAGACGGGCAACTTGAACCTGCCGACGGGCTTGTTCCAGGGGCCGGCGGCCTGCTGGTGTCGCATTGCTGACGCTCTATATCACGCCGGTGATCCGCCTTTAACAGGAGCGGCTCCGCCACCGCAGGGAACACGCCGCGCCGCCGCTCCCCACGCCTGGCCCCCTCTGAGCGGAAAGCGTTAGCCGATTGTTTGCGATCTTTGTCTAGTGCTGAAAACTCAGCAGTAGTAGTTCGTAACTGTATCGTCAATTTTTGACATGCTATGAAAACACCTGATGGCTCCCTTTGGAGTCGAATTCTGCGGTCTGTATTTGGAAACATCCAATGGACGCCGCCTGCCTGGCTCTCACGCCTCGCGGGTTCTGTCGGGCGGGGCCTGCAAAGGCATCCGCGGAGCATCTTTATCACCCTCCTGATCCTCGCCGCCGCCGTCTGGGGCGTCTGGGAATGGAAACTGGGGCGCGACGCCAGGGAGGCCGAGCGTCTCGCATGGGAGGCCGCCCACCGGGCGCGGCCTGACAAGGTGGACATCAAGCTGGTCTATCCCTCGATCCGCGTCCAGCCGCCGGGGCCGCCGACGTTGAGGGGAGATCGCACTTACGCCGACCAACTGCTTGTGTTGGAATTCAGCGCCGTAGTCGCCCCGCTGGCCGCCATTCTGCCGGCGCAGGGACGCATCGTTCCCTTGCCGTCCAATATTCTTCGGCCTCCTGGAGTGATGGCATGGCAGCGTGAACCCTCGCCGGGCCTGACCCTTGAGCCGGCTCACCCTGGAAAATGGGTGTGGGACAGCGAACAGCATCTCGCATTTCTCCCGTCCGCCCCGTGGCCGGCTGATAAGGAGTTCAAAGTCACCATCGCCGACTCCTTCGTTTTCCGCCCGGAGGTCATCCTCCCGGAGCGCAGCTACAAGTTCAAGACTGCGCCGTTCACTGCCAGCGTCGGCAAGGTCGAGTTCTACACCGACCCGACGAATCCGAACCTCCAGCAGGTGGTGGCGGAGATGAGCTTCAGCCATCCCGTCCCCTCGCCGTTGGAAGTCGAGAGACACCTGGCTTTCACCGTCGTCGGTGGTTCGCCTATATATAATGGCGCCGATGGGAAGGCACCGGCCTCCCTGTTCACGCTCGTCACTGACCAGAAGGATCCGCTCCGACACTTCTGGGCACGCTCAGTTCAGGTGACGATCCCGGTGAAGGAGGACTTCGCGCTCGTGACCATCAAGCCCGGCATGGCCATCACCGCCGGCGGCAAGGCGATGGAAAAAGAGGCGTCCGGCCGCGTCCGGGTGCCGGATGTCTCCAGCGGCCTGGCCATTGGCGAAGTCCAGACCCAACTCGTCCACAACGACGAGGGCGAGTCCGCGCAAATTCTCCTCCTCAACACCAGCGGCTACGCGTCGCTGGCTGACGTGACCGCCCGCATGGAGATGAAAGTGCTCCCGCCAAAGGATGGCGACGATCCTGTCTGGAAAAGCGCGGAGGAAGTCCCCGATGACATCGCGGCTAAGGCCAGGCCGGTGAAGTTCACTGCCGAGCCGAACGAGGAGAAGTTCACCCGGGCCCACGCTTTCCGACTCGAAGTGACAGCACCAGGCCAACTGCTCGTCACGGTAAAGAAAGGTCTGCCCGGCGCGGGAGGATTCATCCTGCCGGCTGATTTCCGGTCCCTCGCGGCGGTGCCGGAATTCCCCCGGGAACTGAGCTTCACCGCCCGCGGCGGATTGCTCGCTCTCAATGGGGAGCGCAAGATCGCCGTCAAAGCGCGCCGCGTTTCCCACATCCGCTACACCCTCGCCCGGGTCATGGAGTCGCAGCTCAATCACCTCGTGAGTATGTCGCGCGGCAGTTTCTCGGCACCCGAGTTTCGGGGCTCGTTTTCCAGCGAGAACATCACGCGCATCCGCACGGAAGTGGTGAAGTTGGAGAAGACCAGCGACTACAAGGCGGTGTTTAGCGCATTCGATTTCACACCTGCGACCTCCGCTCCCGCCGCCGCCGACAGCGACCGCGGCCTGTTCTTCCTCAGTGCCGAGGCCGTCCGCCCGCGCCCGAAGAATGAACGCGGCGAACCTGATTTCACGGAGGATGCAGAAGAGGCCCAGCGGAACGGTCAGTCCCAGGATCCGGAGTGGATCATCGAATCTTCCACCGTGTCCCCGAGCGACGTTGATGAAGAGGGGCGAAACTTCCAGTACGGCCCGAGGCGCTTCGTGCTCGTGACCGATCTCGGCCTGCTGGTGAAGCAGAACGCAGATGCCTCGCGCGACATCTTCGTGCAGTCGGTCAGCAAGGGCGGGCCAGTGGCCGGCGTCGAGCTTTCCGTGCTGGCGAGGAACGGCGACACCGTCGCCCAGGCACTGACCGATGCCGAGGGGCACGCGCGTTTCGATTCCGTCGCCCACCTCCTGCGCGATCTCGCACCCGTCGCCATCGTGGCGCGACTGGGGAAGGACCTAGCCTTCATGCCGTGGCAGCGCCAGGACCGAACGCTAGACCTCTCGCGTTTCGACACCGGCGGCGTACTCGCCAGCGAAACCCAGGCGCTCGATGCCTTCCTCTTCACCGAGCGCGGCATCTTCCGTCCTGGCGACAAAGTCCACTTCGGCATCTCCGTCCGCCCGCGCGGCTGGGAGGCGAAGGTGGAAGGCGTCCCGGTCACTCTGGAAATCCGCACGCCCGCCGGCCAGATTTGCTCGACCGTTGATCTCAGCCTCCCCGCCGACGGCTTCCTCGAAGCCGACGCCACGCTCAACGAAAACGATCCCACTGGCCAATACTCCGCGCGCCTGATGCTGGGCGAGGAGGGGATGCAACTTGGTCGCGTCCATTTCCGCGTCGAGGATTTCCAGCCCGACACCATGAAACTCGTCGTCGCTCTGCCCGGTGAGCCCGCCGCCGGCTGGCGCACTAGCCCCGACATCAAAGCCACGGTGGATGTGAAGACACTCTTCGGCTTCGCTGCGGCTGGTCGCCGGGTTACTGGAAAAGTCGTCGTCTCGCGCGCACAGTTCAGCTTCCCCGGGTTTCCCGATTACTCATTCCACAGATACCTCCCGGAGAATTTCCGGTGGCCCAACAACAACGAATGGAGTCTTGGCGAACTCAAGACCGAGGATGACGGCGGAGGCACGTTCGATCTCGGTCTGGAGAAACTGGCAGGAGCTTCGGTCGCATTCACGTTCTACGCAGAGGCCTTCGAAGCCGACGGCGGACGCAGCGTGGCAGGGTCGCAGTCGGGAATGTATTCTCCGCTCACGGAAGTCGTCGGTTACAAGGCCGACGGCGACTTGAACTACATCGGTCAGGACGCGCCGCGTTCTCTGCAGTTGGTCTGCGTGGGACCGGACGGCAAAGCCAAAGCCACTCCATCGCTCACAGCGCAGGTCATCGAGACGCGATACCATTCCGTGCTG
>JANOZA010000067.1:0-6459 GCA_031429155.1 Verrucomicrobiota bacterium
ACTCATCGTCTCCGACACCGGGCAGCCGTGGGAGAAGGGTTTTGAAGCCCACCAGATCCCACGCGGCATTTACGCCCGGTCGCTGTGGGACGGGCCGGGCGGGCTGTGGGTGCGCAGCCGGCTGATCAAAGGTGAAATTGATGACCGTGAATAATAAGGGGCGAGCACGAACATTGCTTCGATTCCGTGCCGCTCCTTCGGCATCCTCAGCCGGCATTCTTCTTGCGGCCAGCCCGGAAGCCTTTGTTTCTCGCAGCCAGGTGTTCCGCATCCTTGCAGCCGAAAACCCCCGCGCTACCACTGCCCGCCTTATGTCATCAGCATTCCACATCGTTCCCCGTGCTCAGCACCACGCCCTGATTACCGCCGCCTATCGTTACCGCGGATTCACGGCGGAGGAAGCCGAAGACGCCGCGCGCTTCTGCGACATGGCCAGCACTCACGGCATTCGCACTCACAACGGGATCAAAGCCCTGCATCTCGATGAACACTTCGGCAGCAAAGCCGGCGGCTGTGTCCCCGGCGCCGTTATTGAGAAAATTCCGGTAAAGTTCACCGCTTCCAAAATCTGGAATGCGAACCGCAAGCTCGGCCAAAGCACCGCCTTCGCCGCCATGGAGGAATGCATCCGCCTCGCTGACCAACACGGCATCGGCCAGGTTAGTGTGGACAACGCCTTCCACTATCTGTGGGGAGGCGGCTACGTCATGGACGCCGCGCAGCGCGGCTACATCGCTTACACCAACTGCACCGCCGCCCTCGCCGAAGTCGTCCCCTTCGGCGGCAAATTCCCCACCCTCGGCACCAACCCTCACAGTTGGGGTTTTCCCACCACTCCCGCCCTCGGCTATCCCGTCGTCATTGACTGGGCCACCAGCACCGTCGCCATGGGCCGCGTCCAGCAATTGAAGCGCGAGGGCAAGCCCCTCCCGCCCAACGCCGCCGTGGACAAAGACGGTCAACCGACCACCGACCCTCACGCCGTCGCGGCGCTCGTTCCGTTCGGTGCCCACAAAGGCTACGGCCTCGCCCTCATCAATGAACTCGTCGCCGCCCTCATCGGCGGCAGCCTGCCCACTCTCCGCAGCCGCCCCATCCCTGACGGCGAGAAACGCACTTGCTGCTTCTACTTCCAGGTCATCCATCCCGACGCCCTCAGCAGCAACCTCTTCGCCCGGGGCCGGAGCCAGCAGGAGAATTTGAAGGCCATCCTCGCCGACCTCTTCGGTCACGGCAACGAAAGCTGCACCCTGCCCGGCCAGCCGGAAGCCAGGGCCGCCGCCGCCACCGCTGCCGCGGGCGGGCTGCTCTTCAGCGCTGCGGAAATTGAAGAATTCAACGTCATCGCCAGCGAGTGCGGGCAGTCCCAGTGGGATCTGGCTTCTTTCCCGCAAGCCTGAGCCGGAAATCCTTTCCGCTGCGGCAGCCTTACTGATTGCCAAGCGCCGCAAGCCGCACCAGTCTCCCCGCGCTGCATCCGGGATGGTCGCCGGCGGACCGCAAGGTTCGTTGGAGGAAAGTCCGGACACCACAAGGCAGCGCGCCGCATGACGAATGCGGGCAGGCACGTCGCAAGCCGCGCCTGACGGAAAGTGTCACAGAAAATATACCGCCGGGAGTGGACCCGGGCTCTTGGGAGTTCAAATTTCAGAGTTCAGAGTTCAGAGTGCGCCGCTCTGAACTTAGATCTCTGAACTCTGAGCTTCCGCAGTGCCCGCGTCCACTTCCGGTAAGGGTGAAATGGCGGGTTAAGAGCCCACCGCCCCGGACGCAAGAACGGGGGCAGGACAAACCCCGCGCGGTGCAAGACAAACAGGGAAAACAGGCCGCCTGCCTGACCCGCGGTGCCTTCGGGCGCTGCGGATAATCCCGGGTTAGTCGCACCTGACTTCGGTCAGGGTCGTCTTCCGCAAGGAGGGCGTCAGAGGAATGGCCATCCAACCGGCGGGAAACCGCCGGGGGACAAAATCCGGCTTACCAGGGTGCAGCACTTTTCCCCTCTCCGTCGCAGCGGAGAGTCATGCCCGTAGAATTAGTCGTTGCAAACTAAATTAGCCTTGGCTAATTCTCCGCCATGAAGCCATTCCGCACTCCGATCCTCGCCGCGCTGTTCAGTCTCTCCGCCCTCTGGTTCTCCTCCTGCGCGCCGCCCGGCGGCAACGCCACCACAGGCGGCAAGCCGCTCATCGTCACCACCAGCACGATGGTCACCGACACCATCCGCGCCATTGTCGGCGACGATGCCATAGTCCAGTCGCTCATGGGGCCCGGCGTGGACCCGCACCTTTTCAAGCCCGGCCAGGAGGACATCCAGTATCTGCAAAAGGCCGACGTCATTTTCTACAGCGGACTCCACCTGGAAGGTCGCATGGCCGAACTCCTCGAAAGCCTGCACGGCCGCGGCCGCAAAGTCTATGCCTTCAGCGACGCTCTCAGCGAAGCCGACATCCTCCGCTCCGACGGGCAGCCCGATCCTCACATCTGGGGTGATGCCAGTCAGTGGGCCAAAGCCGCGCACCTTGCCGGGGAGAAGCTTGCCGCGGCCTTTCCGGAGAAAGCAGCGCTCTACCGCGAGCGCGCCGCCACAGCGGAGAAATCGCTAACCGAAGCCCACATCCATATTAAAGCTATGGCCGCCGGCCTGCCCGCAGAAAAGCGCGTGCTAGTCACCAGCCACGACGCCTTCCGCTACTTTGGCCGCGCGTATGGCTTTGAAGTCATCGGCGTCCAGGGCATCAGCACTGTCAGTGAAGCCGCGCTGCCGGAAATGGCGCGCATTATAGACACCGTGAAAGCGCGCGGCGTGAAAGCCATCTTCGTCGAGAGCAGTGTCTCTCATGCCACCATCGAACGCATCGCCAAAGACACCGGCGCTAAAATCGGCGGCGAGCTTTTCTCCGACGCGCTCGGCCAGCCCGGCGACATGCTCACCATCGGCGAACGAAAAGTGGACAAGGGCACCGTCGCCGGGATGCTGGAGGCAAACATGCACACCATCGTGGAGGCGTTGAAATAGGTGATCCGTATTCAGTCTGTCCGGATGAAGCCGCTCCTCTTTCTCCTCCCCGCCGTCAGCGCCTGTGCTTCCGACTGGGACTACAAAATGGCCACCGATCGCCCGGACACTACGGAGTCGCCATTCACCACCAAGTGGCAGCACTGGCAGTTTGAGTTCGAAACTGTCTCGGTCTCCCGCGACGCCGGTGCCCAGTCCGAAGACTGGGGCAGCGTGAATATCAAATACGGCCTCTCCCGGCACACGGACATCCAACTCGTCACGCCAGCCTGGCATTCCGGCGACGGCGTGGACGGCTGGTCCGACACCGAACTCCGCTTCAAGTGGAACCTCACCGGACGCGAAGACGACGGCCATCCCCGCCCGGTCGCCCTCGCCCTCATGCCTTATCTCAAACTTCCCACCGCGGGGGGCGGCATTGGCAACGGCGACATCGAAGGCGGCCTCATCGTTCCCATCGCTTTCACCAAGACCCCGTTCGCCTGCATGGTGCAAGCCGACCTCATCCGCAACGAATCCGACACCGGCTATACCGGCGCCTTCACCTTTACGGCCACCACCGGCTTCGACCTCACCCCGCGCCTCTCCGCGTTCATCGAAGGCGTCGCCACCCTTCCGCTCGAAGGAACCGCCGAAACGTATCTTAACGGCGGCCTCGTCTATGAAGTGAACACCAACTGGTTCCTCGACGCCGGCGTCAACATCGGCCTCAATCGTGAGGCCAATGACCTCCGCTTCTTCACTGGCACTTCGTTCCGTTTCTGATCCATGACGCCCGCCCTCGAATTCCACGACCTCACCGTCAGCTACGACCGCAAGCCAGTGCTCTTCGGCGTGGACGCGGCCATCCCGCAGCAGTCACTTACCGGCATCATCGGGCCTAACGGGGCAGGGAAGAGCACGCTCATCAAAGCCGTCATGGGCCTGCTCCCCGTGCAGGGCGGATGGACGCAGGTCTTCGGCGGCCCGCTCGACTCCTGCCGCCAGCGAGTCGCCTACGTCCCGCAGCGCAGCAGCGTGGACTGGGACTTCCCTGTGAACGTCATGGATGTCGTCCTGATGGGCCGGTACGGGCGTCTCGGACTGCTCCGCCGCCCCGGCGCGAAAGACCGCAGCATCGCCACGGAGGCGCTGGAGAAAGTTCAGATGAGCGACTACGCCGCGCGGCAGATTTCCCAACTGTCAGGAGGCCAGCAGCAACGCGTCTTCCTGGCCCGCGCCCTCGCCCAGGAAGCCGACCTCTACCTCATGGATGAACCCTTCACCGGCGTGGATGCCGCGACAGAGAGTGCCATCGTCACGCTGCTCCAGGACATCAAAGCCCGCGGCGGCACTATCGTCGCCGTGCATCACGACCTCACCACCGCGCCCAACTACTTCGACCGCCTGCTGCTGCTGAACATGCGCCTCATCGCCGCCGGCACGACGGAGGAAGTGTTCACGCCGGAACTGCTGCAGAAGACTTATGGCGGACGGCTCACCGTGCTCAGTGAAATGGCGTTCAAGGGAACGAAGCGCGAATGATGGAGAGAGTCACGGACGGTCCCCACTCCCCTGGGCGAACTTCCGCAACCGGACCTGGTGTCTTGTTCTAAAAACGAAGGAACGGCTGGGTCACAGGGCCCCAGCCGTTTCACGTTTTGGCCAATGGAGGACATTGACTTCCCGGACCCGCCGGAAAAGTCAGGCCGTCCGGCGGCGGCGGAGCAGAAAGCCACCGCACAGGCCGAGCAGCGCCACTGCTCCTGGCTCGGGAACCTGCGAATTGAAAAGAGAGAGAGCCTCCGGGGCCGTCAGAGCACCCTGATAAATCCGCAGCCGGGCGATGCTGCCGCTGGAGTATTCTCCCTGGTAGGAACTATCGTCGAGGAAGAAGTCGAGCACCTGCCCGGGGCTGGTGATGTCCATGACAGTGGTGGTCGCCGAGAAGTCCGTGAGCCCGTCAATGTAGCCGGCGACGGTGCCATCGGGGGCCACAGTGAGGATCACGTGGTGGAAGGCACCCGCGGCCAGAAGATTCGGACCGGAGCCGCTGGTGGGATAGACCGTGAGATGGTCATTGAGGACGTAGAAGCCGTTGTCGGTGATGCGGTCGGCCACGCCGACAAGGCGGCGGTAGCCGCTGGTGTCATCAAGGCTGAAGATCATCTCCACGGAGTAGTTGCTCGCGGAGATCATGCCGGTGGTATTGAGCAGCAGACCGGCATTGTCCGCAAAGGCTGGATTCCCCTGAAAGCGGTACACCGACTCGGACTGGCCGAAGACGATGCTATTCTGAAACTGGTTCAGCCCGAGAGGATTCACCGGTGTGGTGGCCGCTACGCCCGGCTGGCTGGCGGCGAAGGAGTTGTTGAATTCGTAAGTGCCAACAAGCGTGGCGGCGGAGGCGGCAGCCGCGGTCAGGAGAGAGACGGCGGTGACGAGGGAGGCGGTGTGTTGGAATTTGTTCATGTGTTCTGTGTTTCTGGATGCTGGAAGGCGTGCCTTCAATGGTTCCTACGAGATTTTTAGCGGGTGATAACCGGCCCCGGGAAAAAATTGCGATTGTCTCACGGGACAGCGTTTCCCTAAGGAAACGCTGAACAATGCCGTGGCTCGGGAAGGATGCCTGGGCCACGGTGGTGAGCGAAAAATTCAGCGTTTTCCTAAGCTTTGCACCTTGTCTGCCCGGCAGCGCACTTTCTTAAATTCATGATTGGCAAATCCACGCTTTTACCGCTCAATCATTTACTCTACGCGGTCTTCTCCAGTAATCGGTCGAGCGTTTAATTTATCAAACCTGAAAATTAAGCCTTCAGCTCACGAATTAGGAAGATTCAAACTATTTATTTTACAGGAAGACATTTACTTTATCCTACATCAAAAGGTGGTGTTGGACAAAGCCAAGTCATTGAGTAGCAGCACAAAATCAATATTTTGATATTATGGATCCATGATGCCTACAAAATAATTGCTGCTGAGACATGCACAATCAATATTGCACACTTTTAATTGTCTGAGCCTTGATTTACAGTTGCTGTTTCTTAAACTACAATGCCTGATGTCATATTCCATGTCGGTGAGGCGCAATTAAAAAGGCAAGCATGGCACTATAGACAGAGTCCTGTGAACCAGATGCAAAGAGTGCGTGCTCTATTAGACGGTGTCTTTGCAAATAGTCCGAACTCCCTGCATCGAACCGCGGAGCGGTTCCCCCATGAATAGCCGGGGGTGAAACCCCCGGTCAGCCCCCCACGACACAGGCGATGGGCCGTCCGGAAGTCCCATCGCCTGTCATTTATCTTCGTTACCGGGGGTCTTCGACCCCCGGCTGGTATGGCTGCGGTTTTGTCAAGTTGGCGTGATCGTTCTTTTTCATGTCAGGCATGATTTTGTGGTTTGCAGGTGGCCTGGGAATCAGACGGACTCACCGGGATGATTGCTCATCACGATTGCGGTGATAT
>JANOZA010000068.1:0-12354 GCA_031429155.1 Verrucomicrobiota bacterium
CCAGAGGCCGGCTGACACCAACCCAGAGGGTATCTCGCACCGACCCAGAGGGTAGCCCGCACCGACCCAGAGGACGGATCGCAGTGACCCAGCGGCTGGCTACACTGATCCCGGCACGAAGTCGCAGCAGCACAGGCATGACGACGCACTTGTGCAGACTGTTGCCAACAGTGGACCACGCCATTGCTCGCACCGGGACAGGGAGTTTCGAGATCAGCCCCGAGCGTGGCACGCACGGACCCGGAGTGTGGTTTGCAGTGGCGCAGGGGCCGGCGCGCAGTGAGGCAGAGTGCAGTTCCACGAAGTCTTCGCGCAGATTCTGATGGGTCGGGAAAGGGAGGCCGTCGCGCAGCACAGCGCTGTGCTGGCCGTGCGCGAGTGCGTCCTTGGCCCCGAACGTCCCCCCGTGGCCGGTTATGTGAGTGCGGCGCGAATGGCGCTGAGGAGGGCGGCGTCCTGGTGGGGGAAGACGGTGCGGAGGTCGAGGCGGAGGAGGTTGTTCTCGATGTAGCCGACGACGGGTGGGGTGCCTTCGCGGAGGCGGCGGGCGAGGATGGCCAGGCTCTGCCCGGTCGGGGCGAGGTCCACGGTGAGGGATGGCTGGCTGCTCCGGGGCATGGTGCCGCCGCCGCAGCGGGCGGTGCCGGTGCCGATGGTGGCAGTGACGGCGGTGCTGGCGAGGGCGGCGATGATGGCTTCTGCGCGGGGACGGAGGGTGTCGTCGCGCAGGGCGAGCATTTGGAGTAGCGGGAGCGGGGCGGTGTTGGGGCTGAGGCCTTCGCCCTGACTGTGGCGGAGGTATTCGAGCACGGTTTCCTGGAGGGCGGTGAGGATGAGTTTGTCGCAGCGCAGGGCGCGGAACATGGGGTCGCGTTTGATGCCGGCGATGAGGCCGGCTTTTCCACAGATGATGCCGGCCTGGGGGCCGCCGAATAGTTTGTCGCCGCTGAAGCAGACGAGGTCCACGCCCTGCGCGAGGATTTCCCGCGGGGTGGGTTCGTGCTCGATGGGGGCGAGTTGATCGGTGTTGACCATGGCGCCGCTGCCGAGGTCTTCGACTAGCGGGAGTCCGTGCTGGCGGGCGAGGGCGGAGAGTTCTGCGGTGTCAGGCTCGCCGATGAAGCCGTCCATGTAGAAATTGCTGCGGTGGACGCGCAGGAGCATGGCGGTGTGGGGGCCGATGGCTTTGCGATAGTCGGTGAGGGTGCATTTGTTGGTGGCGCCGACTTCGCGGAGGACGGCGCCGCTGGTTTCCATGATGTCAGGGATGCGGAAGCCGCCGCCGATTTCCACGAGCTGTCCCCGCGAGATGATGACTTCCTTTTTCTCTCCACCGGCGATGTGGCGAAGGATGAGCACGAGCGCGGCGGCGCAGTTGTTGGTAACGGTCGCGGCCTCTGCGCCGGTGAGCACGGCTAGTGCGGTCTCGGTGAAGCGGCCGCGCTTCCCCCGCTCGCCGTTGTCGAGGTCGAGTTCGAGGTTGTTGTATTGGGAGGCGACGCTGTGCAGGGCCTCGCTCGCAGAAACGGAGAGCGGCGCACGGCCGAGATTGGTGTGAAGCATGACGCCGGTGCCGTTGACGACTGGCTGAATGCGACTGCGGGTGTAGCTGCCGAGCTTTCGCTGAACGCGCATGACCGCCTCGTCGAAGGCGGGGGGCTCTTTGCCGCCGACGGCTTCCTCGCGCATGAGGGCGACTTCCTGACGCACGAGGTGCGCGGTCAGCTCCCGCGGCAAATCCACGCTCGCGCTGACGGACTGGAGGAGCTTTTCCACGGAAGGCAGCAGGCGAAGGAGATCACGGGAGGTGGGTGCGGATGACATGGGAGAATGCGTGAGTCGGATCGAACAGTGCAGTCTATTAGCGGCTGCGGCATCAGGAATCTGCTCTCACTTGAGCAGCGGCAGTCCGCCAGTGAAGACGGCCCACGCCACCGCGCCGGTGGCCAGCGCCACGGACATTCCGAAGATTCTCCACAGCCAGCGCAGCCGGCGCATGGCCGCATGAAGGTCCAGCACCAGTCGGGAATCCACGAAGTAACGCAGGCCGCTCGCGCAGAAGAACAGGAGCCCGGCGTTGAGCACGCAGAGGAAGCTGCCACCCAGAGCAAAGTACCGGACGTGCAGCGGGGGCAGGGGGGGAGCATGCTGGAAGGCCTTATCCATGAGTGAGACGCGGTCGGAGAGTTCGAGCAGCCACCATGAGAGCGTGACTGCCACAGTGAGTAAAACGAGACCAAGACCAACCTGCCACCGCCACTGGACGGAGCAGGCATGGACAACGACGGAGCGGGCTTCGCGGGCATCTTCATCGAGTGCCTGACGCGGGGCGGAACGGAGCGGGTGAACGATGCTCACAGTGAGTTGGGGCGGTTGTTTTTGTCGGTGGCCTGCTGCTGCTTCAACTGTTGTTGCTGCTGCAGTTGCAACTGGGTGCGGATGTAATCGTTGATGGGGCGGTGCTGCAGGGCCCACACGGAGAAGCAAACGCCCCCCGCTGTTCCAAGAATGGCCAGAATGGCCCACACCCGGCGCAGCGGGCGCACGGCGTCGGCCATGGTTTCAAAATTCCGCTGCTGCCGGCACTGCCCGGCCGCGATGCCCGCCTGGAACAGAAATACCGCCAGCATTCCCAGAAGCACTGCCGCCGTCGCCAGCATAAAAAAGTCCGTCTCATTTTGAATCCTTTTCCCCCAGTGCCACAGGGCAATGCCCAGCCACACCAGGGCGCTGACGCCGGTGAGATAAATCCAGAAACGAGAACCGGAGACGGGCTCGTCATTCTTAAAGGGGGACTCTGATGTGGGGGATTCCATGTGAGGAATTCACCAGAGTCCGCGGCCCCTGTCAACTCCCGGACGGGACTCATTGCGTAACGCTTGCCTGTCCCGGCGCCGCGTGCTCATTGCGGGTATGGCGAAGGTAATGTCAGCGATGTCCGGCGGCGTGGACAGCAGTGTGGCCACGGCCCTCCTGCTGGAGCAGGGTCATGAGGTGACCGGGGCCTACATGAAGAACTGGATCAATGAGGACAATATCGCCGGGGATTGCCCGTGGATGCAGGACATCGAGGACGCGCGTGCGGTCGCGGACCGGCTGGGGATCGAGTTCCGCGTCGTGAATCTCATGCGCGACTACCGCGAGCGCGTTGTGCAGTATCTTCTGGAGGGTTATCGCAGCGGCGTCACGCCTAACCCCGACGTGATGTGTAATCGTGAGATCAAGTTCGGTGTCTTCCTGAACTACGCGCTGGAGCACGGCTTCTCCGCCGTCGCCACCGGTCACTATGCTCGCGTGCAGCACGGGGCTGAGCGGAGCCGCGTCTTTCGCGGGCTCGATCCCAATAAGGATCAGACGTATTTCCTCGCTTTGCTGCGTCAGGAACAGGCGCGGCACGCGATGTTCCCCATCGGCGACATGCTGAAGCCGGAAGTCCGCCGCCGCGCCGAAGCTCTAGGATTGAGCACGGCCGCGAAGAAGGACAGCCAGGGGATCTGTTTTATCGGTCAGGTGAAGATGAGTGACTTCCTCCGGGCCTACGTGCCTGACGAACCCGGCTATATTGTCAGCCAGGATGGCCGCCGGCTCGGCGAGCACCGCGGTGTGCATTTATATACACTCGGCCAGCGAAAGGGCTTAGGTGTCGCCAGCAATACCTATCGAGAAGCTTTCGTAGTCGTGGAAAAGCGTCAGGCCGCGCGCGAACTCGTCGTCGCATTTGATCGCCCCGACACGCCTCGGCTCTACTCCTCGCACTGTACGGTGACTTCGCTCACTTGGCTCCAGCCGATGCCGGACTTCCCTGCGAGGCTGAATGTGCAGCCGCGTTATCGTTGCCCGGGTCAGTCCGCTCTGGTAGAGAATGCCGGGGAAGGACGTGTCGCCGTTTCCTTTGATCAGCCGCAGCGGGCGCTCGCCCCTGGGCAAATCTGCGCCTTCTACAACGGCGACGAACTCATCGGCGGCGGCATTTTTGAGCACGTGGATTACCCGGCTACACCGGTTTCACTGTGAGCGTCGAGCCCTGCACGGAAACGATTTCCACCCGCGCTCCGGCGGGGATGCCACGGGCATCCGTCGCGAGGGCACGCCATTCCTCTCCGCCTGTCTTTACGCGGCCGTGTCCGCCCTGCGGCTCGATTTCATCTACAACCGTGCCCGCCTGTCCTATCATCGCCGCCACGAGCACCGGTCTATTGTCGCTGCGTTTGTAGATCAGCTTGGAGAACAGGGGCCGCACTGCGAAGACGCTCACTGTGGACGCGATCACGAACGATGTCAGTTCCATGGTCAGCCCCACATCCTTCGACGCCACATACGCAGTGATCAGCGCCGCGACCCCAAAACTCGCGGCGAAAAATGTGAAGGTGAGCATCTCCACGATGATGAGGAGAATGCCTGCGATGATCCAAAGATGCCAGTTTTCCATGATGACGATTGGTTACAGAATTGAACGCGACGCGACCATGCCGCCGCGAACAGTGCGGCTCCATTACAATGCCTGGAGGAGTTTGTAAATTGCGCGCGGGATCAGAGTGAGGTGGACCCGGAAATTCGGGCCGGGAGCTAAGCTATAGTTTGTGGAGGCCGGGTGCGGGTTGTAACCCGAACCAAACCAGGATCAACTTGTGGATGCAAGACTGCTCCGGGCCAGGCTCAAACTGAGGTGCTGCCTGGGACGATCATTCCCAAACCGTCCTGCCAAACGGATCGCGCTCCGGCAGTTGCGCGAGAACCACGCGCGCTCGTCTTCCACGAGATGATCGGCGGCCGACCGCGCGAGAAACACCGTCGGCATCGCTTCGTGCGCCGCGAGCGATTCCCGAACCTCCGCGAGCAACACTGAATCTCCGCCGCTGGCTTCGATGCGGAAGCGCGCGAGGAAAAGGATCATCGAATGTGGAATTCTATTCCGGCACACGCGGTTGCTGAGCGGGGCCGTAGTGCGGGCATGGCTTCCAGGCTGCCCATGTCTGTTTCAATGCGAGGGTAACTCGGCAAGCCTGAAAGGCATCGCCGTGCTACGGGGTTTCACTCGTAGAGGAATTCCCGCTGCCGCAGCAGATAAGTGACCACCGCGCGCCATGCGCGGACGGTGTAGTAGGGGTCGGGGAATCTGTCGTCGAGGGGCTTGGGCAGATCGCGGCGGCAGTCGTACTTCTCGCGTTCGTCGGAGAGTTTCCGCCCGGCGGCGTCGGTGATGATGCTGGAGAAGAGATACAGTGTGCGCTCCACTTCGGGCGAGTCCGGGGCATCGTGGTGGCCGAGGATGCGGTCGTGAAGGTGGATGATCGTCCGGCGGATATTGGCGTCGGTTTCCGGCGAGGAGCCGGGCAGGTCGCCGGGTTCGACAAATGGAAACAGCAGGCGCTCCGACGGTTGGCGGGTGAAGTCGAGCGCGCATTGCTTGCAGGCGACATCGTTGGCGAGGATGCGCTGGATGGCACCCATTGCGCCGCTCGGATCATTGGCGCGCTCAGTGACTTCTTTGGAATCAATGCCGCCGTAGAGCATGTCCAGGCCACCATCGCCGTGGTTAAGCTTGCCCCATGGTTTGCCAAAGATGGCGGCGACTTTTCGCTCGATCTGCTCGGGCGCGAGCATGCGCGCGATTCCGATATCATCCAGTTCTGCGCGGCGTGCCGGATTTGCCGATGCGGTGGCGAGGCCGTCAGCGCGGTAAAAATCGGAGATGATCCAGTCCTTGATGACGCTCTTTAAATTGAAGCCCGTCTGCGCGAAGCGGGTGGCGATGGATTCGATCTGTTTCCGCTGCGCCTGATATGCCCGGCGCTTCGCAGCGAAAAGCGGATCGGCGATGTCCTTCGGCGGGAGCAGCACCTTGCGGCCTGTGAGCAGGTAAACAACATGCTCGACCATGGCGACGGCGAAGCGCGGGTCTTTCGCGGTGCGCTCACCGAGCCATTGCAGTGAGCGCCAGCGTTCGTCATCCGGCAATTCCTCGCCATCAAAACCCGCGCCGAACATATCTTGGAACCAGCCTTCCTTTCGCCGGCCAAAGACGGCGTCGAACCGCCAGTAGTCCTGGAACAAGCCAGCGATGGGGTCGAGCGTCTTGTGACAGACGACGCACTCCGCCGCCTGCATGGTGGGGATTTCATACTTCGCCGTGACCGCGGCGGCATCCGACACTCGCGCGGCCAGTTCCAGGATATCAATGCCGAGGAAGTGCTGGAAATACATCCGCGCGCGCAGCCGATTACGGTTCGTCTCCGTCGTCGGATAACGCCTCAGATACTGAAACGTGCTCAGGATACCGGCGTGCGGATAAAAGCCCGTCATTGACTCCTGATTCTCCTCCTTATTTCTCGCGATCAGCGCCTTGATCCTCACCGGGATGTATTCAAACGGATTGTCAGGGTTTTTGAACTTCGGCTTCATCTCGTCGTAGATGCCGTAGCCGCGGGCGGAGTAGGGCGTGACCATGATGTAGTCCGCAGTCACGAGTTCGGTGAATGGCTTATCGTTCCGCACGATGTGCTCGATGAGTTTCATCGGCTCGCCCTCGATGGCTTTGCGGTAGTCATCGTAGAGTTTGTAGCGGGCCTGCTGCCGCTCCTTCTCGTCTTTGATGTGACTGAGGTCGTGCTTTTCGGTCCAGCCGCGTGTCTTTTCGAAATGGTCGTAGGAGAGCACCGTCTCCGCATTGTCATCCAGCCCGATGGTGAGGAAGATGTCGTTGAACGCCTCGCGAAGCCGGTCGTAGAAGGCGTCCTCTTTCATCACGGCATCAAGCAAGCCCGGCAGCGCCTTGAGGCCGTCTTTGGAAACCGTTTCCATCTCAGCCGCTGCCGGGAGACGGCCCGCGAGTGAAAGCGTCACCCGTCGCAGGAGTTTCCGGTCGTCCAGCATCACGATGCCGTCAAAGAACGGCGGCGCGTTCTTGTCTTCGATCATCGCGGTGAGAGGAGCATCCATGCGGCGCACGAAGTTCGCGAGCACCCGATAGCCCTCGGAGTCCGGCTTCAGCACCTCCTCGCCCTCGTGCTTGAGTTTGCCGACGGCCTTTAGGAGCAGGCGTGACTCATCTCCTTCCTTTGTCCGCCCCATCGCCGCGAACTGGTCGCGGTTGTAGCCCATCGCAGCCAACTGCTCGGCTCCCAGGCTTTTCGTTGGGTCCTTCAGAACAAACTTGCTGTCCTCGGCATCGCCGCCGGCCTTGTGGCACTTGAGACAGGATTGTGCGCCGACCTTCACCCAGACTTCGTCATTGAAAAAGGCATCTGCCGCTGCGGCACATCCAAGGTAGGACTTTTCATCAGCGTGGACGACGGAGGTCATCAGCATGAGGAGGAGTAAGCTTACGGGCCGCCGGGGAAGAGTCATCAGGGGAAGGTCTAGTTGCAGGGGTGTTCAGTTCAAGGTCCGCCTTTGCGGACGGGAAACTGATTCGCAGCGAGCGTGCTGGCGGATTAGCGGCATCGCCAATCTTGCCATGAAACAACCTCGCTTCCTTATCGCCGTCCTCCTTTCCTTCCTTCCGCCCGCGGCCTGGGCGGAGCCGCCAGTGTTCATAGATGCCGAGGTTTCACTGGAACAGCGATTCGGCGCCTCGTGGACGCGAGTCGGCGGGCCGGATCTCTCGGCGGAGATTGTCAGACTTGCAGAGTCCCTGCCGCCTGGCGGCGCCATTCACCTGCCTAAATCCGTCGCCAGCGGGGAACTGGATTTCCGCCGTATCGCCGATGATGTGCAGATCACCGGGGGACGGGATGGCGCGATCATTCTCGGCGGCGGTCAGGAGGGCATACAGATGCTTTTCTCGGGGCTGACGCTGCAGGTGGATCAGGGGATCAAACGCCCGTTGGAGAAGCTGCGCCCGGTGCAGTTGGTGGCGCTGGATTTCAAGGACGTCAGTGCATTCGACAAGTCCGGGAAACCCATGAGCGGCCTGCTGGCGATGTTCTGCGACGGCGGCATCCATGTGAACAGCGACGTGAAGGATTGCGCGTGGATCTGCGGCACCAATGCTTTCGGCGAACAGACGGTCACTGCCGATGCGCGCCTCGACAACTCGCTCTTTCTCTGGTTCGGGCTGAACTGGAACTTCAAGGACTACAACGCGCATCTCGATCCGAAACGTCAGGGACTCGACTGGTCGAAGCACACTCAGATGCACATGAATTTGCACGGCGGCGGTCAGGGCACGCGCTTCTATGTCATGGTGGAGACGAACTACGGAAATCCAGGTTCCGGGGTGATCCTCGAGAATGCCAAAGGCGTCGCCCTTTACCAGGGCACGACCGAGCGCGGCAGTTCGCAGGGGCCTGGCGTCTATCATTTGAAGAATTGCGAAAACGTTCAGCTCGGCCTGCGCGGCATCAATGCTTTCGCCCGCACCGATCACTACTTCCGATGCGCCATGCCCAGCCACGATCTCACTATTGAAGGCGGCAAAGGGAATATTCTTCACGGGGTCCGCTTTTGGGGTCATGCCATGGACGAAACCATCGTGAGTTCCGATCCTTCGCTGCAAGTCTGGGCCTGCTCGTTTCAGTTTGAGACCAAAGGCATCGAAGCGCCGGGCATCCTGCGCTTCGCAGTCAATCCCGGCGATCAGTTGCCGGACAAAGCCTGGCTCGCCGCCCACGAAGGAAAGTTCTCGGAGTATGCAGACTGGCAGATAGGTGAGTGGCGTAAGCAATTCAAAGTTCCCGCAGGAGATCCGGCGGAAGCCGGTGTGCGTAAACAATATCTGGAGCGCTTCGCCCGGGGACGATTCCATGACACGCCGATGACCGCGGCCCGTGAGCAGGCGCTGGTCGTGAATGGCACCGACTGCACCAAGGCGGGCGTGAATCTCCCTGCCGTGCCTGCTCCACCCGCCGTGCCAGCCACCGATGCGCCGCGCCTGGAGCGGCCGCTGGCGTTCACTCAGGCGGCGGGATTCGGAAAGGCTCTGCTGGATGCCGGCGCCGATCCCACTGGCAAGCAGGCGAGTGATGATGCCTTCGCGAAAGTCATGTATGGCACCACGCGGGCGGAAGTGACCAAATGGATGACCGAGGGCGACGAACTCGATGCCGCCTTTCGCAAAGCCAGGGCGGCGAAAGACAATGAAGGAATGGATCGCGCAAAAAAGGGTCTCGACGCGCTGATGCTCATGTTCCGACCGGAAATCGTGACGAAGGACGATAAGGGCAAGGACAGGAAAAGCCTTGCTCCGAGAGAGGCGATAGAACTCCCGGCGGGTCGCTTCCGTCTGGCGCATCCACTGCTCATGGTCACATGGACAACGATGTTCGGAGCCGGACCTGACAAGACCACGCTCTTCACGGACAACGCCGAAAACATCGTCATTCGCCGCCTCGGTCCGCAGGGCGGCGGCACCATTGCCAACCTCACCGTGCAGGGAGGTCGCGCAGGCATCGCCTTCCTCGGGGCAGATCATCACGATCCAGTCTCACCTACGCGGCATTCGTATGTGGCGGGTTCTAATGTGTTCAATATTCACTTCAAAGATCAATCGTTCGCCGGATTGTGGGTGGGCAATGATAAGCCGGACGTGATGGGCGGAGCGGAGCATGATCAAAACAAATACGTGCAGATCACCTTCGAAAACACCGGCGACTACGGCATCTACATGAATCAGAACATGCTCGATAAATGGCTCTGCCTGAACAGCACGTTTCACGGCCAAAAGAAGGCTGGTGTCCGCATTCGCTTCAACAACGTCATCAAGGGCGCCGTCATCGGCTGTCGCTTTGAAAACATCACCGGCCCTGGATTCGACTGCTTCGGCGGGAATCCCGAGATCAGCTATACGCCCAGCCTGCTGTTCATGGATCAGTGTGAGTTCATCGAATGCGGCAATGCCACCGAGCCCGCGCTGGAAATGGGGCACGCCACACTCTCGGCGCTTTGCCACACGACGGTTAAGACCGCCAGTCGCGAGATCGCCTGCGGGGTCCGCAGTGCCGCCCAGATTTACGACGAGATCACCGTGGATGTGAAACTGCCCGCCGGTGCTCCCGCTGTGCAGATGCGCGCCGCCCGCGACATCAGCACCGCGCGCGCCAACGGTCACACGGTCCGCAAATTCACCGCCAGCGGACAGCTCACGTTCGTCAACGACTCCAACACCCGCCTTGAGCAGTACGATGCCACCATGAAGAAAGTCATCGCCTCCGCCCGGGAACGACAGGCGCTCGGCCACGATGTCCCTGCGCCTGGCCCCATCAATTTCGATAACAACCCGCTCCAGCACACCCGTCCGCCTGCCAGTGGTTGGAACAATCCGTTCTTCTTCCATCAGTGCGTCTTCGGTGAGGAGAAACTGCCGCACCACCTGGTAAACGCGGACACCATGGCAGGGAAGGCGATCAATTCCATTGCACTGCCCGCCGCGAAATGAGGCTTACGAGTTCAAGTGCCGGCGCTGGCTTGCCGTCCATGGTGTCGCTGGCGACTTCGACGATGAGAGTGTTCCACTGGCTGCCAAGGGGCGCACATCCACTTCCGTCACCGTGCCTCCGGGGCGCTATTTTCGCCCGAGACCGAACTCGCTGCCCATACCTGTGACCTTGCCGTCTTTGAGGTGGACTTCGATGAATTTAGAACTGCTCACAAGCTTTCCGTTTTCGTCCTTTAACTCAGCAACGCGCTGCCTGGTCTTCGCATCGAACACCTCGGGGGTGTGGCAATAGGCAAACTTGCCGTCGAGGCTGAAGTTCACCCAGCCGTGGCCACCGGTGCTCAGCGGCACACTCGCCACTTGCTTCGGGGGCATCGCCGTGGCGTCGAAGACGAAGAGCTTCTTCCCCTCCTGATCACTGATCCACAACTCGCCTTCATCCGGCGTCAGAGCCGCACCGTGTGTGCGGTGAGCGATGGATTCCGGGCCGGCCATAACACGATGCAGCACCTTTCCGGCCGCCACATCCACGACGTCAAACCCGACATGACCTCCCAGGCAGACGTAGGCGTATTTGTTGGCGTGATCCACGGTGAAGGGAAACACTCCCGCCTCGCCGACCGGTTCCACAGTATGCAGCACGCTGGCGTCCTTCGCATCGAAGATCGTCAGGCGAATCTGCGTGCCGAGGAAGAAACGTTTTCCGTCAACCGACGTGAGGCTGTTGTGAGCCATCGGCCCGACGGGGATGCGCTTTTTGAGAGTGCCGTCAGCGGCATCAATGACGAGCAGACCGCTGTCCTCCTTCGCGAGCCACCAACCCGTAGGCGCATAGATCGTTTTGCCGTCCGCTGATACACACGACCGGTCGCACCCGGCATCGTAGGTCTTATCCCAGCGTACCGTACTGGACTCCAGATCGAAGCACCCCATCCGTCGCTGAGTGGTGCCGAAATAGAGGCACTTCGAGACCGTGCTGCCCGTCAAGCCGCGTACGCCTTCGCTGAAATTGGCGACAGGTATGCGCCGCACGAACTTGTGACCTTCATCAATGGAAAACACCAGCAGGCCTGAGCCGGAATTTCCCTCCGGCTGCGCACCATCCGGCGTGGCGACATACAGAAAGCGGCCGGTATCACCCGCAGGCAAGTTCGATACCAGCCCTGTGAAACAAAGAAGCAGCGCCAGCAATGGATTGGAAATAGTCATGGGTGTCCATACCGGACCCCCGAGTCAACGTCATTGGCGCAAACGCGGAGATGTTCACTTCCCGGTGGCCTTGGCAGCATAAGGACGGCCAGGCACCGTTTGGAGCTTTCCGACATTGCGAGAATTTGACCTTGAGCCCGGCGCAGTGTCCCGTATGGACCGCGTCCCTTCACGCCGGGTTAGCTCAGTGGTAGAGCAGTTGATTTGTAATCATCAGGTCGTCGGTTCAAGTCCGACACTCGGCTCCATGGACTTTCACTGGTTACGGAATCAAGAAATGGCGGTGCGGGAATGCGGGAATCGGCATTATTTTTCCGAAGAGCGTGGCGATGGAGATGCTGCATTTCATGATGGCGGAGTGGAAGAGTGAGGGGATGCCGCCTTTCTGAAAGTAGTTTACGCGCCAAATGAGTGGTACCTCCGCGTTGCGGGGCGGCGATTGCAATTCCAGTGTAACCGTCTCAGCAATCCACAGAGCCCGGTGCGTGCGTTTCGCCGGGGTTGGCTGAGGGTGGCGGATGAGCACGTCCAATAGATTACAACGCGAGGCCCGCTGGAGGGCGATCATCAAGCGGCAGATGGCCGGCAACACCGGAGTGGCCGGGTTTTGCCGGCGGGAAGGGCTGGCGGTATCCACTTTTCACTGGTGGCGGCGACGGCTCGGCTCTCAGGTTAGGGAGAACGTGCAATGGATTGAGGCGGAGGATCAGGCACCGGTACCGGCAGTGCTGGCGGGAACAGGCCCTGCGGTGAGAGTGGGCACCGGCTGC
>JANOZA010000069.1:0-2272 GCA_031429155.1 Verrucomicrobiota bacterium
GTGGAGAGCAAGAAGGAGGCGGTGACGGTGGCGAAGAAGATTGGATTCCCGCTGATCATCAAAGCGGCCTTCGGCGGCGGTGGTCGCGGAATGCGCGTGGTGCAGAAGGCGGAGGACCTGGAAAAGCTCCTCGATGAAGCGCAGACGGAGGCGAAGCGTTCCTTCGGCAATGGCGCGGTGTTCCTGGAAAAGTTTGTGGGCCGCGCGAAGCACATCGAAGTTCAAATCCTCGCGGACAAGCACGGCAACGTCCTCCACCTGCACGAGCGCGACTGCTCAGTGCAGCGTCGTCACCAGAAGGTGATCGAGCAGGCGCCGAGCTTTGGGATTGATCCGAAGATCATCGAAGGCCTGTGCGCTGCGTCGCTCGCCATCGCGAAGGAAGTCGGCTACACGCACGCGGGGACGGTGGAGTTTTTGGTGGATGTGGAGACCGGCGAGTGGTTCTTCATTGAGATGAATCCGCGCATCCAGGTGGAGCACACGGTGACGGAGGAGATCACCGGCATAGACATCGTGCAGAGCCAGATTCAAATCGCGATGGGACACCAACTCCACGGCGAAGTGATGGCACTGCCGCCGCAGGAACGGGTGGAGAAGAGCGGCTTCGCGATCCAGTGCCGCGTCACGACGGAAGACCCGGAGAATGGCTTCACGCCGGACTTCGGCAAGATCCTCACGTATCGCAGCGCGGGTGGATTCGGCGTGCGCCTCGACGGCGCGCTGGGCACGACGAATGCCGTCATCACGCCCTACTACGACTCGATGCTGGTGAAGGTGACGGTCTTTGGCCGCACCCTGCCCATCGCACTGGATCGCATGGACCGCGCGCTGCGCGAGTTTCGCATCCGCGGCGTGAAGACGAACATTCCGTTCCTCGAAAACGTCATCGCCGATCCTCTCTTCCGCAGCGGCAAGGCGACCACGCGCTTCATTGATACGAACCCGCAGTTGTTCAAGTTCGAGAAGCGCAAGGACCGCGCCACCCGGCTGCTCAACTTCCTCGCCGACGTGAGCGTGAACGGCAATCCATTCGCCAAGGGCTTCACATTGAAATCAATGGGCAAGCTCGCCGCCGCACCGATTCCAAAAGTCGAGCACTCCGTCTCCAAGACCGTCATCCCCGACGGCACCAAGCAACTCCTCACGAAGATGGGCCCCGAGAAGTTCTGCCGCGAGTGGGTGGCGAAACAGAAGCGTCTGCTCCTCACCGACACCACCTTCCGCGACGCTCACCAGTCGCTCCTCGCCACGCGGATGCGCACCTACGACATGCTCGCCGTGGCCGATGCCGTGGCGCGCCGCACGCCGAATCTGTTCAGTCTCGAAATGTGGGGCGGCGCGACCTTCGACGTGACCATGCGCTTCCTCCGCGAAGACCCGTGGGACCGCCTGCGCCAGCTTCGCGCCAAGGTGCCGAACATCCTTTTCCAGATGCTCTTCCGCGGCAGCAACGCGGTGGGCTACACCAATTATCCTGACAACGTGGTGAAGGGCTTCATCAAACATGCCGCCGCCAACGGCATGGATATTTTCCGCATCTTCGACAGCCTCAACTACCTCCCCAACCTCACCGCCGCGATGGAGGCCGTGCGCGAGGACACGCAGTCCATCTGCGAGGGCACCGTCTGCTATACCGGCGACATCCTTGACCCCGCCCGCGACAAGTATGGCCTCAAGTATTACGTCAAACTCGCCAAAGAACTGGAGAAGATGGGCGCGCACATGCTGTGCATCAAAGACATGGCCGGACTCGTCCGCCCCTACGCCGCCACGCAATTGGTGAAGACGCTCAAAGGCGAAGTCGGCATCCCCATTCACTTCCACACGCACGACACCAGCGGCCTCAATGCCGGCAGCATCCTCCGCGCCGCCGACGCCGGCGTGGATGTCGTGGACGCCGCCATCGCCAGCATGAGCGGCGGCACCTCCCAGCCGAACCTGAACAGCATCGTCGCCGCTCTCCAGCACACGCCGCGCGATACTGGCATAGACACCGCCGCGCTCCAGGAATACACCGACTACTGGGCCGCCGTGCGCACCTATTATAAGCCGTTCGACACCAGCGAACCCTACGGCACCGCCGAAGTCTATCTCCACGAAATGCCCGGCGGCCAATACACGAACCTCAAGGAACAAGCCGCCGGCATGGGCATGGCCACACGCTGGCCTGACATCGCGCGCGCTTACGCCGAGGTGAATCAACTTTGCGGCGACATCATCAAAGTCACTCCGTCCAGCAAAGTCGTCGGCGACCTCGCCATCGAATGCG
>JANOZA010000070.1:0-1666 GCA_031429155.1 Verrucomicrobiota bacterium
TGGAGCTGGCGATGGACTTGATGCAGGTCGTCGGCCAGTGCGACAATGGCTACGCCTGCGTTTATCAAAACAATCTCTCGTGGTCATCGCCCACCACGCCTCTGCCGGCAGAGGCGCACCCCCGGCTCGTCTTCGAGCAACTCTTCGGCGAAGGCGGCAGCAAGGCCGACCGCCGCTCTGCGCTGCGCCGTCGTGCGAGCCTGCTCGACTTTGTTAAAGATGACATGACCCGCCTCGCCAGGGATATAGGCCCTCAGGATCGGGAGCGGGTGAACGAATATCTTGAGTCCGTTCGCGACGTCGAGCGGCGCATTCAGAAAGCCGAGGCCGGCATCGAGGAAGGCGCGCTGCCTGATCTCGACCGCCCTGTCGGAGTGCCGGCGTCTTACGCCGAGCATGCGCGGCTCATGTTTGATCTCCAACTCCTCGCCATACAGGGTGATGTTACCCGCGTCATCACATTCCAACTGGCGCGTGAAACCAGTAACCGCACCTATCCGGAGACTGGAGTGACTGATCCTCACCACCCGCTTTCGCATCACGGCAACGACCCCGAAAAGATCGCCCGCATGGCGAAGATCAACGCTTTTCACGTTTCACTGTTTGCCGGATTCATCGCCAAGCTCGCCGCCACCAAGGAGGGCGGGGGATCGCTGCTCGACAACACTCTCTATCTTTACGGCAGTGGCATGGGAAATCCCAACGTTCACGACCACACCAACCTCCCCATCCTCGTTGCCGGAGGCGCCAGCGCCGGTCTCAAACACAACCGCCACCTTCGCTACGATAAACCCGTTCCGCTCGCCAACCTGCACCTCACGCTCCTCGACAAAGCTGGCGTGCGCCTGGAGAAGTTTGGCGACAGCAAAGGGATGATCGAGGTGCTGTGAATGCGTGGTTCGATCCGAATTCGATTCTGTGAAGACTGCAATGAAACCGTCCGATAGGCCAATGGCCGGTCCCGTTGCGCTCGTTTTGATGGTTCTCCATTTCGTCCGTGTTTTCTGCTTCGCCGCCGAAGTTACGCCGCTCCCGGACGCCGCCGAAAAGAAAGACTGGCCCCGCGTCGAATCGTTTCTCAATGACAAGTCAGATACGAACACCACTCAGGCGGACGGCATGACCGCGCTCACTGGGCGGTGCATCATGACCGGACGGAAGCAGTGCAGAATCTTCTCGCCGCCGGTGCCAAAGTGAATGCGCCCAACCGCTATGGAGTCACGGCCTTGTCTCTCGCGTGCCAGAACGGCAGTGAAGCGATCGTCGCGATCTTGCTGGAGGCCGGCGCGGATGCGAACACTGAACTGCGCGGCGGCGAATCGGTGCTCATGACGGCGGCGCGCACCGGCAAGCCCGGCCCGGTTGCGAAACTTCTCGCTAAAGGAGCCCGGGTTGAAGCGAAGGATCGCAAAGGTCAGACGGCCATCATGTGGGCTGCGGCTGAAGGACACGCGGCGGTGATCGAATTGCTCATCAAATCCGGAGCGGAATTCCGGACGAAATTGAAGTCAGGATTCACTCCGCTGCTGTTCGCGGTGCGCGAGGGTCGCATGGAAGCGGTGGCCACCTTGATCAAAGCCGGTGCCGATGCGAATGAAGCCATCGTCTCGGAGAAAAAGGGTGGAGGCCGGGAACCGTCAAATAGCATCAGCGCGCTGGTGCCATT
>JANOZA010000071.1:0-1610 GCA_031429155.1 Verrucomicrobiota bacterium
CCCGGAGAATTTTCGCGCTGCCTCATTTGCGCGCAGAATGCGTCCGGAGGTATCCACAATGACGACAGGAGCCGCTGGTGAGTTCAGCAGCGAGTGGGCGAGGTTCTGCTCGAAAGCGGTGCGCACCTTGTCCCGCCCGTCGCCGCTCACCACGGTGCAGGCGAGGATAAGCCCGCCGGTCTTTTTATGGCCGTCCTGCCACGGTTGAATGTCCCAGCGCACCCAGTCCTGCGTGCCATCAGAGCGCACGAGAAGATCGTCGTCGCTGCGCTCGCGATGTCCGGCGAGGCAGCGCCCATAGAGTTCCCGCCACGCCGGATGCAGGTCCGGAAAGATACTGTAGTGCGACTGTCCGATGAGTTGCATCCCGGTGAGCTGGAACTCCTTCCGCCAGCGCTGATTGGCTGCGAGGTAGTTCATTCCCTCGTCCACCACGGCCACCGCGGCGGGCAGTTGCTCCAGCAGGACCTGACTCGCGGGAGACGCCCAGCCGTCATAGGGCCCCGTGGCCATTCCCGGCAGTGGCTGCGCGTTTCGCTGCCGGATGATATCCGAAATCCGCGTCGCCAGCCGCCCGGCCTCCACCGGCCACGGCAGCAAATCGTTCATGCCGAAATCCACCGCGCTTCCCGGCACATTCACCGCGCTGCCGGACGTGAGTCCTAGAATAAAGGGCTGCGACTCGCCGCTCGTCGCCCGCACCCGCTCCACGAATCCGTTCAGGTCCGAATGATCACCATTCACCGCCGCCACGATGATGTCCTGCAGATCGTAGAGGACTCCGCCGCCGGCAAAATCTTCGCAGGCGTGCACCTCGCAGCCCTGCCTCTGAAGCAGACCCGTGACCTTCAATCGGACAGCCGCGTCAGGTTCCACCACCAGAGCCCGCAATCGGGTCTTCGGAACGTCTGGTGGGGTTGCAGTGATGGTCATGGTTCGGTTGGCGGGCGCTATTTGCAATCCTGCGAGGAGATTTTGAGAGTCTTATTACGAGTGACGAATTAGTCAAAGAACATTAAGCAAATTCACGACAAAAATCTGCGCGAGGCAAGACTTCGCTGCACCGCACTGAAATGGAAGCCGCTCCTTCTTCGACTTCCCCTCGCCAGTGAGAAACCTCCACCTCCCGCTGCGACAAACCACTTGCAATCATTCTGGACGGTTCATAGTCGCCGCACGCTTCGCCTCACGGAGAGAACGCGTTAAGGGTAGGTACCGAAGTGGCCAAACGGGGCAGACTGTAAATCTGCTGGCTAACGCCTTCAATGGTTCGAATCCATTCCTGCCCACCATGCTCCCCTGCAAGGAGTTACGAGAGGAGACCGTGAGTGAAAATTCTAGCGGAAATGATGAATGGGACGGTATTGGGACAGTTTTTAGGGGGGGCATGGCGCGGGCTGTGTGGCTAAACAACTTCATTCGACTGTCCGGGCTGACGGCGGGGTGGGCTGTCCTGAATAACGGACCGGCCTCAGATTCGCCTTTCTGAAGCCCGCAGCTTCCGGTAGGATGACCTGATGTATTCCACCTCAACCATTGGACGATGATGCACCTCCTGTCCCGCATCGCTCCATCAACGCCACCCGCCGCAAGCCGCCGGACGGACATTC
>JANOZA010000072.1:0-32905 GCA_031429155.1 Verrucomicrobiota bacterium
TGGCGCTGGCACTCAACTACCGGTTCCTCCCCATTTATGAACGCTAAACCTACGGGGCACAGACATCCTGCCGGCGGGCTTCCCTCCTGCTGTTTGGCCGCAGCGCTGCTCCTCGCCACCACTCCCTCCCGCGCCGCCGACGAGAAAAAGAAGGATAAGCCGGCCCGCGAAGTGCCCCGCCTCCTCATGCCACCGGTTTCATCCAGCACCACACGGATGACGTGGCGCAATGGCGAGGAACTCCGCGGCGAACTAGATTCTGCGGACGATGGTTTTCTGGCATGGAAGACGCCTCTTTTTGACGCCCCCATTAGCGTGAAGAGCGACGTTATTCGGCGCATTGATTTCAGCATCGGCTTCATGCGCGCGGAGGGGAGCTTCCGGCTTGCTCTCGCGGACGGCAGCCATCTCACCGGCGAAATCGAAAAGCTGGAGGACCAAACGATCACGTTCAATTCCCCCGCCTGCGGCACCATCACGGTGAAGCGTGATCAGGTTGTGAGTATTGAGCGCATCAGCGGCGAAGGCATTGTGACCGCAGGGCCCATGGCGCTGCTGCCCGACAAAGCTACAAAGATTACGACTAACGGCCAGTCCGTCACGCCTCTGTTCCTCGCCGCCGCGGGCCGCACCGCCTCGCCAGGCTTCAACCTGGCCAGCCAGCGCCCGGTCGTTTTTCCGGACAAGTCCATCGTGGACATCCTCCTGAGGACCGAGGGCATTCCGGACTTCAAACTCACCGCCGCGCGCGAGAAGGAATCCGTCTCTGTGGAGACATGGGGCGATGAACTCGTCCTCCTGCTCGGCGAACGGTTTGTCTCCGCGGGCACGAAGTTCAACGATACGGACCGCATGGCGCACATCCGCCTCGCTTGGGATCAGCCCGCCGGACGATGTGCCCTCTACGGCAGCGACGGCACCCTGTGGGCGGAGATCGTGCCGGAGAAGAAAGCTCCCGAGCCGGAACCAAAAAAAGCGGAGCCCAAGGCGGGCGAGAACTGGCTGAAGCGGCTCTTCGGTGGAGACGATCCGCCGCCGGAAGTCGAAGTGCGCACCCAGTCGAAACCCTCGCCCGGCATCACCCTGCTGAACAAAGGAAGCGGAATCATCATTGAGCGATTTGCTCTGAGCAATTGGAACGGGAACGCGCCGCCCCCATCCCTTACGACGGGAGCCTGCGTCGAGACGGACAGCGAAATTTTCCCCGGCGAGGCGATCGCCCGGAATGGCGACAACCTCACCATCCGCGACAACGAAGGAAAATCCCGGGACATTCCCCTCGTCAAGATCCGCGCCCTGCGCTGGCCGCACGCCGTGAAGTTGGAGCGCGACCCCACACAGACCGATATCTGGTTCGCTGACGGCAATCTGGTGCGCGGCAAGTTCACCGGCGTGAAGGACGCGAAGGCGGGCGTCGAGACCGCCTTTGCTGCCGCACCCATCACCGCAGCGCTTGCCCGCTGCCGGGCAGTGGTGCTCCCCGATTCTGACAAGAAGGAGGAAGTCACGTCCCTGGCCAAACTGGATGTGCTGCGTGCCGGGGAGGCTACTCTGCACGGCACCATCACCGCAGAGGGCGGGGCGCTGCCCCATTTTCTGCCCGTGGGTGCCGGAGCCCCACTGCCGCCGGCGCAGGCGAAAGACCTGACGATGACACGCAGTCTCCCGCCCGACGGCAAATACGAGCGCGCGCCCGCGCTGCTGCATGTAAAGACCGGCGAGACGCTCCCGGTGACGCTCCAAAACGTGAGCCGCGAAAAAATTGAGTTTATCTGGGATGCTGCCGAACAGCACAGCCTCGACACTGCGCAGCTCCACGCGGTACAGTTCTCCGCTCCCGCCGCAGGCGGCAAAGGCTTCGACGGCATGGGCTGGCGGATGCTCGGCGAAGAGGGCAAGAGCGTCACGAAGAAAGGCGATGCCGTCGTTCTTCAGCCCGGCAGCGGCATCGCTCATCCCTATATGCTGCAGGGCGGCGACATCAATTTCCGCATGGGTCAGGAGAACGGCCTGGCCTCCATCCGCATCCGGCTTTTCTGCCAGGGAACAGCCCGCGATTCCAACAGCATCAACTTTATTCTGGGCGACTTCGGCGGCGAGATCTACTGTGGTCTGGAGCAGGGCGAAGGCCAGATGCAGAACCAGATGGAGATTGCCTCCGGAGGAAATTCCGCACAAATCCGCCTCACCTTCCCCGGCGACAAAGTCGAGTTGTGGGTCAACAAGACAAAGGCCGCCAGCGCCCCGACCAAAGGCAAAGGAGTGAAGACGCCCGGCACCGGCATGATCATCGAAACCGCATCACTGTGGGGCAATCAGGTAGGTGCCGTGAAACTGATGGACCTCTCGCTGGAGTCATCACCATGCATGGCCAGCGCGCCGCCGTTCAGTGAGGAAGCGAAACGCGAGGCTCTCCTCCTGCCCCGCCTCCGTCGCGATGATCCCCCTCGTCAGGTGCTCATCGGCCGGAATGGAGACCTCCTTCGCGGAGAGATAGAAGGCATGACCTCCACGCACCTCGCCTTTCGCGCCGGTTTGGAAAACTTCAAAGTCCCCGTGGAGCGTGTCGCGGCCGCCGTCTGGGTCATCGTTCCTGAAAAACCCAAGGCCGAAGCGGCTCCGGCCGGCGAAAAGAAAGAGCCGGAGAAGAAGCCCGCGAAGAAACCGAATCCGGACGAGATCCTCTACGACTTGGACGGCAGCAGTCGCTTCGTCGTCATCAAACCGCCGAAGTTCGACGAGGTGAAGTCCGACGGAACCAAAGCCGAAGAGAAGAAAGCAGAGGAAGTGAAAGCCGGCATCCAGTGGCTCGACCTCACGAACGGCGGACGCATCGCGCTCCAGGTGGAATCGTGGACGAAAGAAGCCGTCACTGGTCAGCATCCTCTGCTGGGCAAGTGCAGCATCCCGACCGCACTCGTGCATCATTTCTCCCTCAAGACTCCCGTTCCCGCCGGCGCCCTCGCCGCCTTGTCGGCCTGGAAGCTGGAGAACACTCCTGACCCAGTCCTGCCAGAAGATGAAGGCACCGATTCCAAACTCGCCGGCAAACCCGCCGAATCATTCAAACTCCCAATGCTGGAAGGAGATGATTTTTCCCTCTCTGACGCGAAGGGCAAAGTGGTAGTCCTAGACTTCTGGGCTACCTGGTGCGGCCCGTGTGTGAAATCTCTCCCCGGCCTCATTGAAGCGATGTCCTCATTCTCCACGGGCGAAGTCGTCTTCATCGCGGTGAACCAGGGCGAGACCAAGCCACAGGTCACGAAGTTTCTTGAGGCCCGTGAGATGAGAATGCCCGTCGCCTTCGACTCCGATCAGAAGGTGGCGAAGAAGTACGGCGTCGAAGGCATCCCCCACACCGTCGTCATTGATCGCGAAGGGAAAGTCGTCTTCTCCAAGTCCGGCTACGAACCCGATGGCGCCGATAAAGTCGCCGCCGCCGTGAAGAAGGCTCTCGAAGCCAAGCCGACGGATGCAGAGAAACCGGCGGAGAAGCCCGCGCCTAAAAAGAAGAGCGGTTCCCCGGAGGATCCCCTGCTCCCGCAGCCGAAGGAAATCTAACCATGGCGGACCCATCCGCGATTCCTCAGCCGGGCCTGCACGCCTACGGGAAAATGGACGCCACTTCTTTCTCCTGAAGCCAGCCGCTCTGGCTCGTGCAGGGGATGGTGACATAGACCCAATCGTCCTTCCGTTCGCCCAGAATGACGGTGCGTCCGGGGCCAGCAGTGCCGGCGGGACTGGCTGCAGCGAATGGTGAGAGTCGGAGCGTGGCGGTCGCCGCCGTCACAATGCCGAGATCTTTCTCCCCGCGGCGATGCCAGACCGCAGTGCCTCCGAGAGAGCCTCCGATAACGCCGATGATGATTCCGCCAATGACGGCGCGCTTCAGCCAGGGGCGGGAAAGTCCGGCGATTCCCCACAGGAGAACGATGGCTCCCACAAGACCGGCACCAGTGACCGTAATCCACGACCACTCGTGAAGACTGCACCACTGCGTGGCGTTTCCCCACCAGGTGTCAGGGCCGGCATCGGCGAAAGCGGTGGAGGCGGAACGAGCGAGCTTCAGATTGTTTCGGATGTCAGGATCGCGCGGCGAGAGGAGTGCGGCGCGTTCATAGGCGAGAATGGCGGGGCCGTAGTCCTTGAGCTTGAACCGGGTGTTGCCGAGATTGTAGAATCCCGACGCGGTGGGGCCGTCGGAGGCCACGAGTTGATCATATGCCGCCGCGGCTTTCGCATAATCACCCGCTGCGAAGTGCGCGTTCGCTTCCTCCATCGTCGCCGCACGGACGCTGCCGGCGAGGAGCAGGAGAATCAGGAGGCGATGCAGCGCGGAGAGCATGTTGCAGGGTTAAGCGGTGAGGGATTTCATGGCGTCGTGCAGCAGTGTGCGCCAGTCCGTGAGGTTGTCATCGCCAGATGGAATGGCGCGGCCATACTCAATACGGTCGGCCTCACGGAAAATCCTGACCACCGGCGAATCTCCCGGCACACGCAGGGCCACGTCGGCGAGCGTGATCGCCTGCGCGGGGCGGCTCCACAGCGCAGCGAGCCTGACCTGGAGCGCGCGCCGGGCGGCAGTGAAGAATCCCGGCACGTCTCCACGGGCGGCGAACGACTCCGCTTCGTGCAGCGCAGCGTGCGCGGCCATTTCAGCCGCCTCGCGGGCTTTGCGCTGCGGGTCGGTTTTTCTCGACCGCAGCAGGCCGATGCTTAGACCCAGCAGCACTGCACCGCCCGCACCGTAGAGAGCAGGACGGAATGCCGGGCGAAACACCAGCGGCGTCAGGCTGCGCACCATCGTGTCGGCTCCATGCTGTGGGGCGAAGTTGTCCGTGACGGGCTTCTTCGGCACATTGTCCGGTGCTGCGGGCGCAGTCTCATCCTTCACGTCCGCACCGGCCACAGCGATCTGCTTTGACTGGCTGGACACGATTTCGTAGCGGGCCGTGTCCGGATCAAAGTAGCTGAAACTCATCCGCACGTCCTGGGCTCCGCCCTTCCGAGGCACAGCGTTCCACTTGAAGGTCTGCGTGCCGGCAAACGACGCCACATCCTTCGCCGCAAACTGGGCATCGCCCTCGTAGGTCTTCCAATTCTCAGCCGGCAGCAGGTCCGGCCGGCGCAGCAGTTTGAAATTCCCCTCCCCGCTCACGACGGCGGTGAGTTGCTGCGGTTCACCGGTATGCCAACTGTCCGGCAGCACCGATTGATCCAGTTTGAACTTCCCCACTGCACCGCTGAAATCCGCGGGCCGTCCCTCCTTCGGCAGTGGACGCACCTCGATCGCGGCCTCCGGGCCTTTGTGTGATTTCAGATCCACGTCCTTTTGCGTGAACTGGCCCATCACGCTGTCGAAGAACGGATCGCTGAACGGATCACGCGGATCACGCCGACGCTGCGTCCGGTCGCGCACCGCCACCGTTGCCTTCACCGTTAGGTCCGGCGGATATTTACCGGCCTTCGTCGTGGAGAGGCCGCCATACCAGGTCACCGTCTGGAAGCGTTTGCCGTCGCGCACCTCCTGGCCCTGCTGCGGCTGCGGGCTGATATTGTGCAGCGTGTAAGCCGAGCCCTCCGGCTGAATGTTCGAACGCAGATTCGCCCGCGCGCCTTCCGGCAGCCAGGCCTTGATCCGGACAGGCGCGATCTCGCCAACCCACGCGTGTCCCCGATCCTTCAGTGCGAGTTCCACGGTGAGAAATCCGAGTTCACTATCCTCCGGCACTGCCCCGCCGGCTGCGGGATTGTTTTGGGGCAGTCCTTGCGGCTGTTGATTGGCAGACGGCGTCACCTTCAGCTTCAACGGCTGCGTCTGCACCTGCTGGCCGTCCACTTGCAGCGTGATCGCAGGGATCGTGTATTCTCCGGGCTGCTGCGAACCCACGAGGTAGGTGAAGGTCGTCGTGCTCGATGCCTGACCGTTGAAGAAACTCATCTGGCGGCCGCGGTTAGGCCCCTGGAAGATGAAGTCCGGTATCTGCGGCGTCTGGGGCGGTCTCGCGTCGCCGTTCTTGATCTCGATGGTGAATTGCGCGCCCTCACCAGCCGGCACCGAGTCCCGGTCCAGCGTCGCCGAGACCTCCGCAGCCCCGACACCGGCGGCGAACATCGCGAGCAGAAACACTAGTCGTATCAAACGCCTCACCATGTCTTGCCTTTGATCGAATTGTTGGGATCACGAAAGCGCCGCCGCGGGTCGGGGCGTTCGAGGGGAATGACGGTGCGCTGATCCCCCTTCAACGCCTGCAGCAACTGACGCGCCTCCATCTTCGTCATCTCGCCCGGGGTGCGGCGCTCCTCGGAAGCGCTGCCCTCTTCGATCTGCTGCTCCTTCGAGTCTTTTCCGCCCTCTTTGGCTTCAGCGGCCTGCTGCTCCTTGCCGTCTTTCTTTTCGTCGCCGGATTTTGCTCCTGCCGACTTTCCGTCTTCGCCGCCGGGCTTCTGATCGTCCTTCTTCTCAGCACCAGCCCCGGCCTCGTCCTTCTTCTCACCGTCTTTTCCGGCCTGCTGCTGCTGGTCATCCTTCTTTTCCTTGCCGCCTTCCTCCGGCTTTGGCTTGCCGGTGGGTTCGTCGGATTTCTTGTCGTCGTTCTGTTGGCCGTCCTGTTTTTGTTCACCGCTCTGCTGTTCGCTGTTCTGCTTGTCCTCGCTCTTCTCTCCGTCTTTGCCCTGCTGGTCTTTCTTCTCTTCGTCCTTCTTTTCCTGATCCTTCTTCTCGTCCTTCGGGTCCTGCTTTTGATCGTCCTGCTTCTCCTGCTGTTTCTTCAGTTCGTCCAGCTTACGCTGCACCAGTTCCTGATTGAAGCGGGCATCGGCATCGGTGGCGTTGAGCGCGAGGGCGTCGCCGTAGGCTTTGATGGCTGCCTCCCAGGACTTGATCGTCTCCTCCGGGGTTTTCGACTGAGCAGCCTGGCCAATGCGGTAGAGCGTGTTGCCGAGGTTGTAGTAGGCGAGGTTCTGGAGCTTCAGGTCCGGCGTGTTGAGAGAGGCCTTCAGTCGCTCAGCGGCTTTTGGAAAATCCCCCGCCGTGTAGGCGGTGGTGCCCTCATTATAGATGGCCCGCGGGTCTTCTGCGGCACCCGCCCCCTCTGAAAGCAGCATCAAAGCCAGCAGCGCCGTAGCCGCAGGCACCGCGTGACGCCGGGCAGCGGAAGGCAACGCGCGCACTTTGACCTCGCGGCGGCGGTCGGGCAGGAGGAACTCAACCAGCAGCAACAGCAGCGCCGCGCCCAGCGGCCACTCGAATCTCTCCTGCGGCACCTTTTCCATGCGCGACTCCAGTTCGTTTTGCGGCACGAGGCGAAGTTTCTCGCGGTAGATCGTATCCAGCCCCTCCGCGCCGCGGCCCAGCGCAGCGTAGAGGCCGCCGGTTTCTTCCGCCAGCTTTCGCAGCGTGGACTCATCGAGTTTAGTGGTGACCGGATTGCCAGCCTCATCGCGAACGAAATCCTTCTGACCATTGGGGAGGCGCACGGGAATGTTGACACCCTCCGCGCTGCCCACACCGACAGGATAAATCGTCATCCCATTCTTCTTCGCATCCTTCGCTGCGTCCAGCGCATCGCCCTGGAGGTCTTCGCCGTCAGTGATGAGCACGAGAATGCGGTGGGTATTTCCTTTCTCGGCAAACAGCCGGTCGGCCTCGCGTATGGCGCTGGCCACATCCGTGCCCTTGCGCGGAATGAGGTCCGTATCCAGCGCATCAAGCGACTCGCGGAAGGCATCGTAGTCCAGCGTCAGCGGGCACAGGGCGTAGGAACTGCCCGCGAACGGAATGAGCCCCACACGATCGCCCTTCAGCCGCCCAATGAAATCGTGAATGCCCATGCGCGCCCGCTCCAGACGGTTCGGCGCGAGATCCTCCGCCAGCATGCTCTTCGACGTGTCCACGGCGAAGAGCAGATCAATCCCCCGCCGCTTTACTTCACGCCAGTCATAGCCCTTCCGCGGTCCCGCCACAGCCGTGAAGAGCAACAACACCGCTAGCAGCCACAGCGAACGCTTCACCAGCACCAGCCGCGGCGAATGCCCCGGCAGCAGCCGCTGGCGAAAGCGCGGATGCACCAGCTTCGCGAGGTCCGCTTCGCGTTTGAGAGCAAAGACCCTCATCAGCCACGCCAGCAGCACACAGACGACCAGTCCGGCAAGCAGCCAGAAGGGGCGGGCGAATTCGAGTGGGGAGGATTCCATAATGTCGGGCGCGACAGTAGCGACGCCGGTGGCGAAAATTGTTTGCAGGGGCGGCACCCGGGAGCAAGTGCGTCCGTGGCTCCGGACGGCGATTTCGCTTCACCTCTGCGCGCGAGGGAACTGTTTTGGAGGTCGCGCTACGTCAACGCCACGCGCCAGGCGGCGCGGTGGGCGTCCGCATTGCAGAGGAAGCAGCGCGCATGGTCTGCGGCGGCGCGGCCCATGCGGCGGCGGACGGCGGCATCTGTCAGGGCCAGCGCGGCGGCATTCCAGTCGTCGCGGGTCGCGCAGTGGAATCCGGCCACGCCGTGCGGGACGAGTTCATGCAAGTGATGCCGCCGGTCTGCGGGGATCAGCACCGGCAGGCCGGTGAGCATGGCCTCCACCACGGCGCGGCCCCAGCTTTCGCGCAGGCCGGGGCCGGTGTCATAGACATAAAAGTCCAGGCTGTGGAGAAAGGCGCTCACGTCCTCCGCGCCGGGCGGGAGGAGTTCCCACGTGACGCCCTCGTCCCCGTCTCCGTCCCCGTCTCCGTCCTCGTCCTCGTCCTCGTTCTCGTCCTCGATAGCAGGATTCGAGGACGAGCACGAGAAGGAGGACGAGGATGATTTACTGAGGGGCGCGCTCTTTCTGAAATCATACCCCGCATACCGCGCCGTCAGCGCAGCGTTCCAGCCCAGCACCCTGACATGCAGTCGCGGCACGCCGGGGAAGTGCATCGTCTGCGGGAAGTTGTCAGGGAACTTCGCGGCGTCCGCGCGGGAGACGCGGCCCGCCGTCAGCACGCGGCGCGCGGGACGTTGCAGATATGGATAGCACGCTGGATCCACGTAGTTCCCCACCACCGCCCCGCGCGGCTCGGGGAACAGCCCGTCGCAAGTATAGGCCGGGAGCAAAGCCTCCCGCTGCGCCGCGCCGGTATATAATACCGTGTCCACCAGCCCGCCCCACACGGACGCCGCCTCGCCGGGATGCGGCCACATCATTTCGCTGCCCCACGCCAGACGCAGCCCGCGGCGTTTCGCCTCTGCCGCGTGACCGTCTGTGAAGAAGAGACTGTTGCAAAGACTAACGCCCCAGCCCTCCAGCCGCTGAGGGAGGTCCGTGAGCAGCGCCGCTTTTACATTCAGAGAACGCACGAACGCCATCCGCTCCACATCTGCCAGGGGCGAGGGGTCGTTAGGCACCAGTGTGATGTCGTAGTCCGCGTGCAGCAGGCGGAGCAGATGCGCCACCTTCGTCCCCGCCCCGCCGATGGCGTGCGGGAAGTTGAAGAGATAGAGCGGGGTCATGGGAGGGGATCGGGGGACACTGGGAGTGGCGGCATATTGCCGCCATTTGAAAACTCGCGGAGCGCACTGCAAAAATGAATGGCCTGCGGCAGTGTAGTAAATGGCGGCCACAGACCGCCACTCCCAGTGCTGCCACCGCCCCGCGCCGCGTTCCCCGGCCACTTTGCCGCGTGCGGCTTTTTGCTGGCCGCAGTCGGCAGAGTCGCCGCCGCGTGCGGCCTTTAATGTTCCGCACATGAATTCGCCCTCGCCGACTGCGGCAGAGTGGATGCCGCACTCGGAAAACTCCCGCCGGGTGCGGCTCTTAATGTTCCGCACACGGTTGCGGGACCGCCGCATGCGGTCGTGGAGCTGCCGACTGCGGTCTGGAAGCTGCCGCGTGCGGAATTCTCCTGCCGCGTGCGGCGGGGAGGCCGCGAAAGGGCTACGAACCGCTTCCGCTCCCGGAATCACTGCCGGAACCGGAGTCACTCCCGCTGCCGGAGCCGCTCCCGCTGCCACTCCCGGAACCCGAGCCGCTGCCGACGGCCTTTTTCTTGGAACGATTGAGCTGCTTGCGGATGGCGAGGATGCGTTTGCCCAGCGCCGTCTTTTTCCCCACGGCCCCGGCGCAGGCATCCACCACGGAGGAGAGCACATCGTAAAGTTCCAGCCCCGCTTTTTGTTCCGCCTTGGCCGCTACTTTGGCCGCCTCATCGGCTTCCTCCTGATCGTGTTCCGCAGTGCTGTAGAAGGTCTTCTTCCCGGCGGCGGCGGTCCTCACCGTGGCGACCGTGACTCCCCCGGCGGCGATGAGCGCGGCGTCCGCCGCGTCGTCAAGAATATCGAGCAGCTTTTGCGCGGCTCCCAGTAGTTCGTTGGATTTCCAAGGCATGGTGTTTGGTAGGTTGTTGGTTGTTGTTTTCACGCGGGAGACAGCCAGGGCACCATCACCGCCGCGCGCTAAACTCTCTCCAAATCCCCGCCCTGCAAAACCGCGAACGCGGAACCCCGACCATCTCCCCGGGTGCATTTTGGCAAAAGTATTCTTTGTCAGACGGGGAGGGCTTTGCTCTAGCAAACCCCTACATAGCCCGCTCTGGTCCTCCGAAGGCCCCCGCGGGCGGTCGCTTCCACCCTCCGTCACACGCCTCTCTCATGCGCCACGCTTATATTTACGCACTCCTCCTGCTCACCGGCACCATGACCCTCCG
The DNA here is from genome assembly GCA_031429155.1 of Verrucomicrobiota bacterium. GTDB lineage: Bacteria > Verrucomicrobiota > Verrucomicrobiia > Verrucomicrobiales > V1-33 > V1-33. The sequence goes on from JANOZA010000072.1 coordinate 10,682, forward strand.
CGCCCAGACAGCCGATCCGCTCAACTTCTCCGCCCGTTTCGAGCACAGCGCCGGCATACCTGGCCAACCAGATGATGTCCTTCTCAAATGGGCGTCCAGCGCCGGCTACCGCGACGTCCTCGAAACCACCACCGACCTCATCACCTGGTCCCCCGTCCTTCCGCCCCTCTGTGGCTACGGCCAGACCTGGAGCGTCTCCGTCCCCGACGCCCGCTCCACCCCGGGTGCCGGCAGCGGGCCAAACATACCAGTCTACAGCTACAGCCAGCGGCGCTACGCAGACGGCAGCTTAGTACTTACCTGGACTGCGAACGGCGTCCCGTGGCGGAAAAACTTTGCCGCCAGCAGCACCTGGGCACAACTGGCATGGCCCGGCGCCATGGCCTATCACAAGGCCGACCCCAACCCGCCACTCACTCCCTGGCGTGTCCTCATCATCAACTTTAGCGCCAACCCCAACGCCAACCCCTTCCCCGAAAGCACTAATCTAACACCCGCTGCCCAGGCATACCTCGACCGCCTCCTCATCCTCGAAAGCGATCTCACCGCCGCCATCGCCGCAGGTCCGCCCGAGCCTGGCCCGCAAAACGCCGGCACCGCCAGCGGAGGCCAGCACGCCCTCTACCGCGTCCGCCGCGAAATCCTCGACACCGACGACGACCTCCTCAACGACTGCCAGGAATACACCTGGGGCTTCACCGACGAAAACAACGCCTACACCCACAGCCCCACCCGCCTCGACACCAACGAGGACTTCGACTCCGACGGCTACAACAACTACACGGAACTCGCCTACGGCACCAATCTCGTCAGCGGCGTCAACCCGCCATCCAATGACGTCAGCGTTTACTTCGAGGGAAGCCAGCCATACCTGCTGATCACCGCCCCCGTCTGGCAGGACACCCGCAAACCCTACCGCTACGAAATCCTCGAGCGCCTCGGCGGCGGCCCGTGGCAGGAACTAAATCCCTACACCCGCCTCATCCCCGCCTACACCCAGCCCGCTTCCGTCGGCGGCATGGAACTTCTCTCCTTCCGCAGCAACACACCGCTCTTCCCGTGCCCCAACCCCAGCCTGGATGTCCGTATTTCCCCTCGCTGGCCCTCCCATGCTCTCAAACACCCACATGCCCCCGTGCGGAAAGCCGACTGGAAGGCCCACAACAACGCACACATTGAGTCCCTGGTCCCGGCGAATGAGTTTGGCAGAAATCTATTCGACAGATACCATCCTACCGGCAACGCCCAATGGGCGCGGTGGTGCTGGACCAACCAACTCGACTACACCGGAGTATCGTTCAATGACGGCTATAATTTTCCACCGGGCATCGCCCGCCTCAATACCGGCGGCTATCCGTTCGTCATCAGCGCCGCCCGCACCGGCACCACCGCCACTCTCACCACCGTCGGGCCTCACCATCTCACCCCTGGCGCGTCCATCACCGTCGCCCTGACCAGCGGCCCGGCCGGCTACGCTGAGCTAATAGGTCCCCGGACCGTCTCCTCTACACCCACGACGGATAGCTTCACCTATACCACCACGACGACTGGCACCATCACCGAGGGACCAACCCTCGGCGAAGTCAAGGAAGCGGCCTTCACCCCCTGGCCCTACTCCAAATGGGGATGCGAGGCTGAGGTCATGATGATCACGCCCATCCATGGAATCTTTTCGGGGCACTGGCCTGGGAACCGGCCTGAAGACTCCACGATTACTTTTCACAAGAAGAACGGGGAAGTCGTGGTCCGTACGATAGCTGAACGGTATCCTCCGGTATATCCCTCCCCGATTGTCCATGAACAAGGAATTGTACGACTCGACGAACCGGTTCCTGAGGGCATCAAAATATACAAGCTCTTGCCTCCTCTCAACAGTGACACCAATCCCGACGTTGACTACCGGGGCGCGAAAATGATCGTAACCTCCCGCGAACTTGAGGCCTTCCCCTACTGGTTTCACCCCGGGCTGGCTCCCCAGTGGATCTCAAACCTGGTCAACTTATTGCAGTCACCCCCGGGCACGTCTCAGTTCTACCAGTTTCCGGACCGGGGCACCGGGATCAACCATGCTCTCGTTGGGGACAGTTCCGATCCCTGCTTCATGTTTTTCAAGGGGGAGCAGGTACTCGTGGGCCACCTTAAAGAACCGGGCGGTGTGGATTCATTCTACGGTGACATTGCCGCCGGCGTGCGTTTCTACGTGCATCCGGGGGTCTATGCCTCCATCGTCGCAAACGTCGCGAGGCTCACTCATGCCGGTGAAAATTATTCCGTTCAAACCATTACCTTCGACCCATGAAATTCCTCCTCCTTATTGGCTTACTGACCTGTCATGCCTCCCTGGCCTCCACCGTCATCATCACCGTGACCGGCACGGTTTCCTTCTGCGATGCCGACCGCTTCTTTCCAGTGCCGCCGGTGAAGGCGGGTGACGCGTGGACCTTGCGCGCGATCTACAGTTATCCCAGTGCAACGCCAAACGAAAACTCGGGGATTTATAGCTTCACCAGCCTGCTGGGAAGGTTGGAATTTGAAACAAACGGGATATTATGGTCCGGCTCACCACTGGCTGCTTCCGCCTACAGGGATCCCGATCTCCACCAGGCATCCTTCTACTCAAGCCAAACCGTTCCCGCAGCCTTGTCGCCACTAGGGGAACAGAGTGGCACTTTCGTGCGCTTTGTTGGGATTGACGGTATGATTACAGACCTGACTTCACTGCCTGACAGTTTTGCCAAATGGAATCTCCCAGCCGCAATCGTATTCGATCTTGATGTGAGCAATCGCTCGAGCCCAAGCCTTCAGGCATGGCACATCCGGGCGGATCATTTCGAGACCATTAGCATTCAGGTAATCCCGGAGCCGGGGACGGCAGCGCTGGCGGGTGTGGGTGCCCTTGCCGCGCGAGTGAGAAGGCGCAGGGTGCGGGCATGAAAACCTGGCTGTTGTTCTTTCTGCTGTCTGCGCTGCCGCTGCGGGCGGCGCTGGTGAGGATGAGCCTCACCGGCCGGCTGACCAGTGTCAGTCAGTCGCCCGGTGCGCCGGTAATCTTTGCTGTCGGTGATCCGTGGAGCGTCGAAGTCACTTATGAGCACCCCACTGCGCCAGTCCAGTATGCACCAGACTTCGATTCTTATTTTTACTACCCCACCTACTCGTCAGTCAATATCATGATTAGCGGAGTCAGTTGGCAGGGATCGGCCCTCCAGGGTGAGTTTCATTCCGGGGCGAGTGTCATGTTTGGAGGGCAGCCATACGAGTATGGTTCGCTATCCGCCTTTCTGGGCCCCCCCCCCTCCCTCGGGGCCGGGCAGTCCGGGTTTTATCTGACTTTCTCCGGCGCACCGGACATCGTGGGTGACCTCGCTTCCTTGCCCGACAGCCTGGAAGACTGGCGGCTGGACACAGCGGCTTACCAGGGATTCGCGATCGAGGCGCTCCCGCACCTTCCCGGCGCGCTGAGGTTGAGCGGCACCGTCTTCGATACCTTCACCATCCAGGTGATCCCCGAGCCTTCCACTGCGGGGCTGGCGGGGGTGGTGGCCATCACCATGCTGGGGAGAAGGCGCAGGGTGCGGGCGTAGATGGCGGCGACTGTTGTTTCTTCTCGCGGCTTGTGTTCCACTGCCCAGAAGCCTGCGGTCTTTCCCTTGCGGGGTGCGGTCGGGGCGGCATTCTGCGCGCCCGGAATTCCCCGGTCTCACCTATCACCATGTCCCAGCCTGCCAAAACTCCTTCCGCCATCAGTCCCGTCCGCGCCGACAATTTCCCGGAATGGTATCAGGAGGTGATCAAGGCGGCGGACATGGCGGAGAACTCGGAAGTCCGCGGCTGCATGGTCATCAAGCCCTGGGGCTATGGCATCTGGGAGCACATCCAGCGGCAGTTGGACCGGATGTTCAAGGACACGGGGCACTCGAACGCTTATTTCCCGCTGCTCATTCCCCTGAGCTATCTGGAAAAGGAGGCGGCGCACGTGGAGGGGTTCGCCAAGGAGTGTGCGGTCGTCACTCACCACCGGCTGGAGTCGGTGAAGCAGGCGGACGGCAGCATGAAGATGGTGCCGACCGGGGAACTGGCGGAGCCTTTCGTGATCCGCCCCACGAGCGAGACGATCATCGGCGCGGCGTTCGCGCGCTGGGTGCAGAGCTATCGCGACCTTCCGCTGCTCATCAATCAATGGGCCAATGTCATGCGCTGGGAAATGCGGCCGCGCATCTTTCTGCGCACGGCGGAGTTCCTCTGGCAGGAGGGCCACACCGCGCACGAGACGAAGGAGGAGGCTCTGACGGAAACGGCTCTGATGCTGGATGTCTATGAGACGTTTGTCAGGGACCATCTGGCCATTCCCGTCATCAAAGGCGAGAAGAGTGAGCGCGAACGCTTCCCCGGGGCCGAGGAGACGCTGTGCATCGAGGCGATGGTGCAGGACCGCAAAGCGATCCAGGCGGGGACGAGTCACTTCCTCGGGCAGAACTTTGCCAAAGCGGCGAACATTCAATTCACCGGTCGCGCCGGGGACAAGGAACATGCGTGGACGACGAGCTGGGGCGTCAGCACCCGGCTGATTGGCACGCTCATCATGGCGCACGCGGACGACGACGGGCTGGTGTTGCCTCCGCGGGTGGCCACTCAGCAGATCGTGATCCTGCCAGTGACGCCGAAGGACGATTCCCGTCAGGCCGTGCTCGACGCCTGCCATTCCCTGGCGAAACAACTGCGCACGCAAACCTGGCGCGGGGATGCCATCACCGCGCATGTGGACACGCGTGATCTCGCAGGCGGCACGAAGAACTGGGAATGGATCAAGAAGGGCGTGCCGGTGCGCATCGAGATCGGTCCGCGTGATTTGGAAAAAGGCACTGCCGCCGTCGCCCGTCGTGACCGCGGGGCGAAGGAGAAGACTTTCCCCGCACTCGCCGATGTCGTGTCCGGAGCCGCTGCGCTGCTGGAGGAAATCCAGGAAGGGCTGCTCGCTCGCGCCACTGCTTTCCGCGATGCAAACATGGTGAACATAGACAGCAAGGAGGCGTTCGAGGCTTTCTTCACGCCGAAGAGCGAGCGCGAGATCCACGGGGGCTTTGCCTTGTGTCACTGGGCCGGCAGCGCGGACGACGAGGACAGCATCCAGAAGCAATACGGCGTCACCATGCGCTGCATCCCGCGCGGCGACCAGTATGTGGAGGAAGGCACCTGCTTCCTGACAGGAAAGCCGAGCGCCCGGCGCGTGATCTTCGCCAAGGCGTACTAGGGGCGCTCGTCACTCCACATACAGGAGCGCGCTGCTGCTGAGGAGTGTGTGGCTGAGGTCCATGACGGCGGCTTCGCGCACGGAGGACTCGGAGGTCTGCGTCGTGCGGATGGTCTCGGTCTTGCTCACGCTGTCGAGGCGGTAGCCGGTCGCGGGTTCAAACTGCCAGCAGGCAATCGTGTCCGGCGTCAGGTCAGGGGATTTTAGAGAGAGCGTCTGCTCGGTGACGCTGCCGCGGCGGATGCGGACTTCGTCAATGAGTCCATCCCACTGGCGGCGGGCCCGGCCCTCGGCATCGCCGATGACGAGCGGGAAGGCGGGCTTCACCGGCTCTACGATTGGATGCGGGACGACAGCGGTTTGGAGAAGCACGTCGTCGTTGGAGAGGTCTTTTACGAAGAAGGTCACGGTGCCTTTGCCGGCGGCATCCGGGTGAACGGCGGCAGCGACGAAATAGCTGCGGTCCAGTTGGAGCTGGATGTCGCTGAAGACCGGCTCTTCGACGATGCGGCCATCGGCATTGCGTCCGATGAGTTGCAGCACCGGCATCTGCGGCTTGCGGCGGGAACCCTGACCGGTGACGCCGAGCGCCCAGCCGGGCTGCTCTCGGTCGCCATTCCACTGCGCGGCGATGGTGCGCACGCGGCCATCGGAAAAGACAGAGTGCAGCAGGACGACGGCCTCGATGCTGAAGTCGCCGTCAGGAAGCGTCATGCCGTTGTCTGTGACGACGAGGCGCTCCTGCGCGGTGCCGGGCGAGAGGACCGCAGCCTTGCCCTCGCGCTGGGGCATGGAGTCGGCGATGAATTCGCCGGCCTGCGGCGGCGGCGCAGCGTCTTTCTGCGACTGAAGAAAGGCGAGCGCTTCTTCCATTTCGTCGGTGGTCGGACGCTTGCCCGCAGTCGCCTGCCATGCGGCTTCAATGAGCGCCCGGTCATCGTCGTATTTCGCGACCAGGGATTTCGCCATCGCTTCAGCCCGGTCCATGAGGAAGCGGCTGTTGGCGAGCAGCAGCGATTGCGTGGGCGTTGTCGTGGTGTCGCGGGAGGGCGTGCTGTTGAAGTTCTGCGGCGCATCGAAGACATCAGCGAGCGGGTCGCGGACGTTGCGGAGGACCTTCACATAGACGGCGCGGCGCGGCTTGGTGGCATCGCTGCCGGGGCCGCCGGCGGAGAGATCCAGTTCGCCGGTGGCAGAGAAAATGGCATCGCGGATTTGCTCGGAATCCATGCGCCGTGTGTTCCAGCGCCAGAGCAGACGATTCTCGGGATCGGTGAGCCGGGCGTGCTCGCCGGCGCTGGAAAAGGAAGACTGCCGCCAGGTGGCGCTGGTCACTATCAGACGGTGGAGCTTCTTGAATTGCCATCCCTCCGTCATGAAGCGGCGCGCCAGCCAGTCGAGCAGCGCGGGATGCGAGGGTTTCTCTCCCAGCGTGCCGAAGTCGCTCGTGGTGCTGCTGAGCCCGCGTCCGAAATGCTGCTGCCACACGCGATTGATCATGACCCGGGCGGTGAGCGGATTCGCTGGCGAGGCGATCCATTTGGCCAGCGCCGAACGACGCCCGGTGCTCTGCGGGCCGGGCACAGCCACGGCGGGCGAGGGATCGAGAATAGTGGGGAAGCCGGCCTCGATGGCTCCGGCTTTCTCCCGCTGCGGGATCATCACCGGCGGTGCATCCGCGGCCTGATCGCGCACCGCCATCGTCACCGGCAGCGGCGCAGGCTTGAGGCTGTCGAACTTCCCCAACTCCTTCCGCAGACCCACGATCTTCTCCTTGTCGGTGCCTTTGATGCGATTGTCGAGATTGTTCCATTGATTGGTCACCTGACGCCACGCGAGGTCGAATACTGGGCGCTCCGCCGGCGTGCGCTCCGCAGCCGGTTTGGCGATGATGGCCTGCGTTTCCGGCGGAAATTTGATCGTCACATCCTTCGCTGCCCGTTCCCGCTGCGGCTGCTCGATGGCTTCGATCTGCGCACGGATGTCTGCCGTCGCGGCCTCCCAAGCGTCCTGCTTCTGCTGCCACTCCGCCTTCTGAGCAGGCGTCGCCGCAATAGTGCGCTCCGGCATTTGCAGCGGCGCGAAAAACGCCTGGAGCCGGAAGTAGTCGCGCTGGAGACTAGGGTCGAACTTGTGGTCGTGGCAGCGCGCGCATTGCAGGCCCATGCCAAGGAAGACATCCGAAGTGGTGTCGGTGATGTCGTTCAAAATGGTCGTCCACTGCCCGGCGGCGTCGGGGTTGTTGTACTCGTAGATGCCGCAGCGCAGGTAGCCCGTGGCGATGATCGCCTCGGGGTTGTCGGGAAAGAGTTCATCGCCCGCGAGCTGTTCCAGCACGAAGCGGTCGAACGGCTTGTCGTTGTTGAAGGAGGCGATGACATAGTCGCGATACCGCCAGGCATCCGGCCGGTAATCGTCGGCCTTGTAGCCGTCGCTGTCCGCGTAGCGCACCAGATCCAGCCAGTGCCGCGCCCAGCGCTCACCATAGTGAGGACTGGCGAGCAGAGAATCCACCAGCCGCTCCCAGGCGTCGGGCGCGTTGTCATTCACGAAAGCCTGCGACTGCGCTGCTGTTGGCGGCAGGCCCAGCAAATCGAGATACAGCCGGCGCACGAGCACCTCGCGCGGCGCCTCCGCCGCTGGCTCCAGGCCGGCAGCGAGGAGCTTCTCGAGGATGAAGGAATCTATTTCATTCCGTGCCCATTTTTGAAGTCGTTCATCCTTCGACTGCACCTGCGGCGCGGGCACTGACCCGGGCACAGGCTGATACGCCCACCACTTCCTGTCCGCCTCCGTGATCGTGCCGCGATCCGCCGGCGCACTGGCAGGCAGCAGGAGGGAGAGAGTGAGCAGAGCGGATGACTTAAAGCGCATGGGGCGAGATTAGCATGTCGCCGGGAAGAATGCCAACGCCGGAAGTCCGGAAGCGCGGCACTTTCCAAATGGAGACCGATCTGTCGGGCCGTTGAAGGCGCCGGTGGTTGCAATCCTTCGCAGCGACCATAGCCTCGGCCCCCATGATTACCTTTCTCCGCGGACGACTTGCCGCCAGTTTGCCGGACCGCGCCTGCATTGATGTAGGCGGCGTGGGCTATGAAGTTTATGTGCCCATCAGCACCTACGACCGGCTGGGCGAAACCGGGCGCGAGGTCACTGTTCTCACTCACTTCCACGTCCGCGAGCAGGAGCAGACGCTCTACGGATTCGCCACAGATGAGGAGCGGGATCTCTTCCGGTTGCTCATCAATCGTGTCACCGGCGTGGGGCCGAAGATGGGCCTCGCGATTCTCAGCGGCATGAGCGTGCGCGATTTCAAACGCCATGTGGTCAACAGCGACACGGCAGCGCTTTCCAAGATCAGCGGTGTTGGGAAAAAGACGGCGGAGCGGATCATTCTCGAATTGAAAGACAAGGTGGGCGTCGCGGAGGCGTGGAAGGACAGCGCGCCCGGCGCGCCGGTCGTCCTGACACCGCAGCAGGCGATGGCCAGCGATGTAGTGCTGGCGCTTATCAATCTCGGCTACAAGCAGGCGGAGGCTCAGAAGTGCGTGAAGAAAGTGCTCGACGACGGCATCGCCACGGAACAGGCCGCGGTGCTGCGGGCGGCGCTGCGGCTGTTGAGTCAGGCTTAGGCTGAATCCAAAGCGGCGGCCATGACCATCCTGCAACTCATCTCCGGCTCGTATGTGAACGGCGCCATCCGGCACTGCTACGATCTAACGTGCGAACTGGCGCAGCGCGGTCATCGCGTGGTGCTGGGACACAAGCCAGGGGCATGGATCGGCGCGCAGCCGCTGCCGCCGGGCGTGGAGCGCATGGAGATGAATCTTAAACGGAGGCCGGCTGAGTTGCGGCGCGTGGCAGCGGCTCTCCGCGAGCGAAAAGTGGACATCATTCACACGCATAACAGCAGCGCGCATTTCTTTGGCGCGCTGCTCTCGCTGTTTTGGAAATTCCCGCGCGTGGGCACGAGTCACGGTACGTTTTTCCAACCCCACTGGCGGCTGTGCGACCGCATCATCGCACCGTCGGAGGCCACAGCACGCTATCAGCGCAGGGTGAATCTCATGCCGCGCGCGCGGATTGATGTGATCCCCAACTTCGTTGGCCTGACGCGGCTGCAGCCCTCCCGCAGCCGGGAGGATGTCAGGACGGAACTCGGCGCGGGGCGGGACACATTCGTAATCATCACGGTGGGCGAAGTGTTTCATCGCAAGAACCAGGAACTGCTCGTCAGGGCCGTGCCGGACCTCATCGCCGACGGACTCAAGCCGCTCGTTCTGCTCGCAGGAAAACCCGACGATGCGTATCGCCGCAAGCTGGAGGAAATCATCACCGCGCTGCGGCTGGAGAAGGAAATCCGCATCCTCGGCCAGCGCAGTGACATCCCGGACCTGCTCGCGGCGAGTGATTGTTTTTGTCTGCCAAGCCGCACGGAAGTCATGCCCATCGCGTTGCTTGAATGCATGGCTCTCGGTCTCCCCGCCGTGGCCACGGATGTCGGCGGCGTGGCGGAGCTGGTGAGGGACGGCGTGGACGGCCTCATTACGCGCCCTGGCGACAGAGCGGGCCTCGCCACCGCGCTCCTCCGCATGGGCGGCGACCCCGACCTGCGCGCACGCCTGGGCTCGACTGCTCGCGAGCAGGTGCGGGCCTGCTATTCGCCGGAAGTCTGCGTCCCGCAGATCGAAGCGTCCTATCGCAAGGCCATCGCAAGGCGCGGAGCCAGCCCGGCAACGGAGTAATTTTGTCTTTGTCTTTGTCCCGGGCGCTCTAATTTCCACGGCATGGAATTCAAAAAAATCCCGCCGTCCAGCCCACTGCCCTCTGCGCCGCCCGTGGACCCGGAGACCCAAACGCGGGAAACGCTCCGGCTGCTGGCGCGGCGGCATCTGCACGGCGCCCGGGGCATTCTCTACATCGCAGGCAGTCTCATGCTGGTCTTCAGCGCGATCAGTTATCTCGCCATTTCCGGCACCCTCGGATTTGAGCCCGGCCCGGCACTGGACATTCAACTCGCCGCCGCCGGGATGGCCGTCGGCGTGGCGGTCATCGCCTGCGGCTGGCTGGTGCTGAGAATGCCGCGCCTTGCCACTATTCTGCCGGTCGTGCTTTTCCTCGCCAACATCGCGACCGCGTTGACGCTCACTTTACAAAATGACAAGCCGCCCGGGATCACGAGCGCCGTGCTCCAGTTGGGCCTCGCCGCGCTGATCTTCAAAGCCATCCGCGAGGCCCTCGCCTTCCAGGGAGAAGTCGCCAATATCCGCGAAGCGATCCGCAGCGCCGCCATCCTCCGGAACAAAAGCCGGGCCCGGTGAGTCCGGGGTTCACTGCCGCCGCATATCGGAAGGCTTGACCGCAGTTACCGGCGTGGATTTACGGGCGCTCCGGCCGTACATCCACCATGCGAGGCCGATGCCCCCGGCGAAGCCCCACAGGTGGCTGGCCCATGAGACGCCCGACGAAAATGGAAGCAGGAGGAGTTCGCCGAAATAAAACAAGCCCACGCCGAGTGCGACCAGGGACCAGAGGAGCCGCCGCGCGAGCCAGCCGCGGGTCGCGAGGAATCCGAGCAGGCCTGACAATACGCCGCTGGCTCCGGGGTTGATGATTTCGTCCTGCCCAAAAGCCCACGCGCCCGCGCCGCTGGTGACGGCGGAAACGACAAGCACCCGCAGGAGGAGCCGGCGGTCGGTCAGCAGGAGCAGCCAGCCGAGCACGAGGAGCGGCAGCGTTAGCGCAAACAAGCGCCGGAACTCCACATGGATGAACGGCGCGGCGATGATGGAGAGCACGCCGCCGGGAGTCCGCGGGCGAATGCCCCACGACCGGAAATTTACCCAGGATTCCGGAATGGCGAGCTGCAGGAGGAACACCGCCCAGAGCACGCCCACACCGAGAAGCACCAGCAGGAGCTGCTTTTTGGCCGTAACCCACTGAGAGGTAAGGCGTTCGCGGAGGTTGAACATGGTCGGGAGCCGGAGGATACGCACCGGCGCGCCGGGCTTGCTCAATTGGCGCATCTTTCCAGAATCGCACCAGGATTTTCCACGCATGAAAAACTACCGCCCCCTGCTGCTGCAAAACCCCGGGATCGCGCTGCCGTCGCTGCGCGTCCACCGGCTGCGGCTCAATCACCACGTGCCCGAGCCGGTGTGGACCACCCACGCGCACGACCACGGCCAGCTTCTCATCTACCTCAGTGGCCGCGGCAAACAGCAGATGGGCGAGCGCGCCTATGATTGCCGACCGGGCACCGTCGTGCATGTCGAGGCCGGGCAGACGCACGCCTATTCCAAACAAATGCAACGCGCGCCGATGATCCTCGTCATTGATCTCGATCTGGAAGTGACACGCGCCACGGCGCACCCTGCGTCGCTCATGCCCAGCGCGGACCTGACCAGGGTGCTCGCTTCACTCCGCAAGCTGCTGGCCATCCGTATGCCGGAGCACCGCGAGTCCATGCTGGCGACTGCGGCGCTGGTGTTGGAAATCCTTGATCGCGCCCTGCTGGCCGCGGGCTGGCTGCGGCCGGTGAACCGTTTCAGCGAACGCGGCGGGAAAGCCCTCACGCAATTCACCACGCGGCTCCTCGAACGCATGAATGGCCCGGAAGTGACGCTGGAAGAGATCGCCAAACACGCCGGCTACGAACTGGAGCAGCTCAACCGGAAGCTGAAATCGGAATGCGGCCTAACTCTCGGCCAGCTCCGCAGCCGCTACCGCCTGCAGAGAGCGCAGACGCTCATCCGTCAGGGTTATCCCATGCTCAGTGTCGCCGAGCGCGTCGGTATTTCGGACAACAACTATTTCTCCCGCTGGTTCCGCCAGCAGACGGGCATGACGCCAAGTCAATTTAAGAAAAGCCCTGCCCAGCCAACGCGGCTGTAGGCTCAGAACTTCTGATGTCTGCGCGCCACGCCAGTCCGCGTCAGGAAATTGGTAGAGCCCGTTCGGAGTTCAGCCTTTAGGCTGCGCCCCGCCGGAACAGGCTAAAGCCTGAACTCCGAACGTCTTCGGCGGCTCATCCTGTTTCCTCTGACGTCAGGATGTCTGAGACTACTTCGGCTCCTCCGGCGCTGGTGCTGACGCCGGCTCATCTCCGAAGAAGGCCGCCATTTGCTCATTCATTTCATCATCCGGAGCGACCTGCTTCAGCGCGACAGCGGCTTTTTTGGCAAGCTCGGGCTTATCGGCGTCCTGCCATGCCATCGCGAGATTCCACGCCACGAAGCCCGGCAGCGCGGCGGCCTTGAGCGCCTCCAGCAGCGCCTTGTCGGGTTCGGAAGCTTTTTCGATTTCCGGCCGCAGGCGAATGGCTGTCGCTACGGCTTTGGCTAGCATCGGCTCGCTGGTGTCGGGGCGCGCCGTGTCTCCGGCCGCACTGAGGCGTTCGAGTCCGGCAGCGTCCTGTGCAGCGCTGAGTGAATGACGCAGCGCTTCACCGAGGGCTTCGGCCTCCTCCTCGCTGCCCTCCTTGAGCGCCGAGACGAGCAGGTCATCGCCCTGAGCGCCGGCGGCAGTCACTTTCTTCCACAGTTCGCGAGCGCGGCGACCGGTCTTCAGCGAGATCGTGATCTCGGCTTCGGGCGCGACTTTTTCCGCCACGGTGGTCAAAACCGCAAGAGTCGGGGAAGCTGTGGGATCGTCCTCCAGGTCGGAGGCGATAGACTGGAGGCAGTCTTCCGGGTTTTCGGATTTTCGGAGAAGTTCTTCGAATTTCGCCGCGTCTTCCGGCAACATCGTACGCCCGAAATAGACGAGCGCCTCTTCGTCCGGCGGCGTCTCCACAAGCACGCGCAGGGCGCAGTCGCGGGCTTTGGCGGGTGCTTTTAGCGCGAGATGGCAGGACGCCATCAGATTCAGCATTTCGGGATCGTCGCCGAGAATGTCGAGATACTGCTGCGCCGCAGCGATGCTGTCCGCGTAGCGTTCCATGTCCGAGAGAATCGAGGCGCGCTGATAGTAGATCACCGGCATGTCAGGACGGCGCTTTTGAAGCCGGGCGGCAGCAGCGAGAGCCTCGTCAGGCTTTTCCTCCTGAACGAACACACTGATTTCGAGCATGTCCGTCACGTCCGCGTAAAGCTTGCTGAGCACCGACTTGCGCACCTTGGCCAGCAACGGCCTGGATTTGTCGGTGTCTCCCTCGGTAATGGCGGTGATCAGTTTTTGAAAATCCGCGATCGCACTCTGGCCGGACTTCATTGCGACCGGATCATTCGCCGCGGCCGCAGCCATGGTGGACATGCGAATGGAGGTGTCGAGTTCCTCATAATCGCAGACCCGCCAATCCGGGGTGCGGGCGAACCAGTAACGCTCTTTGCTGCGCGTGCCGTCGGCGTTTTTCCAGACAACCAGCGCCAGCGCCTGACTGCCCGCCGTGTCCACTTCGAGCCGGCGGATTGTGTAGGACTGGTGGTCCGAGTTTTGAATCAGGCCCTTCATGCTCGCGAGCGCGCCCTGCCGGGCGTCGCTCGGATCACGCCTGGCTTGCCGCGCGGCGCCTTTCAATTCCCTGGATGGATTCTGATCTGCGGCCATTTCCATGACTCCCGCGAAGTCGAAGCAGTCGGCCAGCCCCGCGATGTCTTTCTTTTCATAGGCCTTCAACATGCGGTGAAAAACCCCGTCTATGGCGAGCGCCTCCGGGCTGGTAAGGGAAACCGGTTGCCCGGTGCCGTGAAATGCCGCCCGCAACCCAGCGGCACGTTCCTCCGCAGACTCCGCCTGGAATCTGGCTTTCTGGCCGAACTTCTGGTTCCAAAGCCAGGACGCGCCAGCGGCGAGCACCGTCACCACGATGGCGATCAGCGCTACCCGGCTTTTGCTTCCACCGGGCTCCGGCGGCCGGGCATACGCCGGGGGCTCCGGCGGCAGTGGGGGAGGAATAGGGGGCGAAGACGACGGATGGGGTGGCGGCGGCGGTGTATCCATGCCGTCCACTTCAATGCGGACGCCGCCCGCGCACAAGTCTGGAATGTGGAGCGCCGGCCTACTTCACATCGCGAATGCCGATGAAGAGCGTGGTGTGCATGTCACCTTTGTCCTCGCCCGTCCGGGCGTCAATCTCGCTGAGCGCCCGGCAGAGATCGAGGATGTCCGTCATGTTCTTTTTCTGCTCCGGGAGATTCGGCGCGAGCGGCACCAGGGATGCGGCGTAGTCCCAGACGGCGTTGAAGTTGATGCGCACGTGTGCGCCGCTGGCCGGGCCGGCGGGCGCGGGGGTTTTGGCCGCAGCTTCATTGGTGAACGACGGCGACGTGCCGACAAACCAGTGCGCGCCGGAGACCCCGGTGTGCGGCCAAAGGTCGCCGGTATCCATCGGAAGTTCCCAGCCCCAGAGCGTGGTGGCGCCGGACTTCTTTTCGGTCGGCTCGGCCTTCACGGGAGCCTTCGTCAGACCAATGACCGTGCTGATGACGCTGCCCACGCCTTTCCAGGATTCAGCGAGCTTCGCAGGATCTTTCAAATCGCTCACCATGAGCATGCGTGGGATTTTCGCGCCCTTCATTTCCGCAGGCACCTGCGGGAGATCGGGCATGGCGCCGTCGAGGTTCACCAGCACGGCGCTTTCGCTGCCGAGCGCGGCTCGGAAGTCCTGGACGCTCTTCCACAGACCCTTGATCATGGGAATGCCGATGGCCTCTCCCATGCCGATGTTCCCCTGCATTTCCGCAGGAAGGTTAGGCTTGATGTTCTTCTGGTAGCTGGCGTAAATCGTCCCGCAGACTTCTTCGAAGAACGCGACGCTCTTGTCGCTCTCCGCCTCATTCACACGGCTCTCGTAGAGGAAGACCGTCGCGGGGCCGGCGAGCGAGCTGTAGGTGAGGGGCTTGGACGCGTCGAGCGCGCGGGGCTTGGCGCCGCCGAATGACTCCGAGTGTATCCCGCCGTCCCACCATGAGGCGCCAACCATAGCGCTGGCGTCGTTGGGCCAGAGTTCCGTGGCGCGGGCACCCAGCTTCTTCACATCCGCGATGATGCCGTCGAGCGGGAAGGGCGAACTGGAGGCCCCCATTTCCATCATAGAGACGAGCGTATCGGTCACTCCGCCAAAGGCATCAGCCAGGCCGCGAATCGTCTTCTGGCTTACGTAGCTCAGGCTGAAGGGCTTCTTGGCCTGCCACGCTGCGGCGCGGGAGGAAACTTCCGGAAGACTGAGCACGCTGTCGCCGGCGGTGGAGAACTTCACGTGGCTGTGGTCCTTGCCCAGTGCGAGAACGAAGTGATCGTCCACCCAGCCCCATGAGAGTTCGATGGTCTTCGCGAGGACTTTCTCTGCGAGAGCCGCGCCCTTGGCTGGATCGCCGGCCAGCTTGCTGAAATCTGCTTTCATGGATTCCACCTTCCCCGGCGGCATCGCTTTTCCGACGCGCAGCGTAAGCGACTGGAACTCATACTTGCCGTCCTTGAACGTGCCCTTCTCGAACACCTGCTGAGCGTCCGGCGGCATGGAGTCTAGCGCCTGCTTCACCAGACCATCCAGCTTTGCCCGTGCGCCGCCGGCTTTCATCGCCACGATGACCGAGGGCAAATCAGCCTCCGTCAGGTTCGTGAGCATGGCCTGCAATTGCTCCGGCGTCTGCGATTTCATAAACTGCTCGAAAGCGGACAATTCAGGCGCAGCGACCTGACCCTCGGCGGCCAGCTTTGCGGTGCGCTGCATCCCGCTCGTGAAGGCATTGTTCAAGAATGGCCCCATCGTTTTGACCAGCTTCATCACATTTTCCGTGAATCCCTCAGGCATCGCGATCACCACTTCCTGGCCCGCGAATTCCTCGACCATGGCTGCGGTTTCTCTCAACTGATCGTTTTGCTCCCATGCAGCCTTGAGGCTGTCGAGTTCCATTTCCTTCGCGAGGACGGGATTGCTCATGATCTTCTTCACGAGATTGCTGTCCTTAACCCCGTTCCACAAATCGCTGACACGGTAGAAGGCGACGAAGCCTTCGGTGGTTTTCGGCAGTCGCGCGGCGAAGCCCCACGAGTTCGAGGAAACGGCGGCTTCGCCGGAAGCAGCGGCTCCCGCCGGCGTGGTGGAAGCAGCGCCGCCGGAGGAGGCGGGCTCATCCTTCTTGCAGGAAACGGCGGTGAATGAGACGGCGCTGATCAGCAGGGCGGCGGAGTAATGACGGGCAAGTATCTTCATGGTGTGGATGATGTTGAGTGGACTTTAAGTTAATGTCGCGGCGGCGAGCATAGACAGCCGTTATTCGCGCGACAGTGAAATTCCTTACGAAAAAATGTAACGGCTCACACCCGGCGGGAATGAGCCTCCCGGAGATGCTCCAGAGCTACGCCTTCCAGCGTCTCCATGATGGCCGCAGCCCCGGCGAAGTCCGAGCCCCGGGTGACGGGCGACGGCACGATGACGCAGGGCGCGCCCGCAGCCCGGGCAGCGCGGAGGCCGTTGGCGGAGTCTTCGAGCACGAGCGTTTCGGAAGGAGGGAGGCTGAGTGCGGCAGCGGCGGCGAGGAAAAGATCAGGAGCGGGCTTCGCGTGCGCGACGTCGTCGCGCGTCAGAATGGCGGTGAAGGAGTCCGTGATTTCCATCCGGTCCAGCCAGCCCTGGACGTGACTTCTCTGACTGCTGCTGGCGACAGCGCAGGGGATGCCAGCCCTTGAGGCGTCGGAGAGAAGCGCGCGAATCCCGGGCAGGGTGCCGAGCCCGTGCTGGAGTTCACGAATGCGCGCGTCCTTACGCGGCAGCACTTCCTGCCACGCCACCGGACCGCCGGTGAGTTCCTCCAGCGCCGCCATCGGATCGTAGTGGCCGAACGTGCTCCCCACGCACTGCACGTAGGTGGCCAGCGGCAAGTCGTGACCGTGGTGCAGGTAAAGCTCGCGCCATGCCGTGTAGATCGCGGATTCGGTATCTACGATGAGGCCGTCGAAGTCGAAGAGGAGCGCGCGCATGTTCCCGCCAGTGGAAGCGGGGCGCGGTCGCACTGTCAACGGAGGCCAGGGACGTTTCCGTTGCGGGCTGGGCGACTTCAACCCTGGCGGGATAATGAGACGCAGGTCACGGCTGCCGCTCAAAGAACACCGTGAACTCCTGCCGGTTGTAGGTGAGATGGGTGATCGCAATGAGGCGCAGGCCGGCGGTGGCGGCATCTGCAATAACGGCCTGACACAGGGCGATGATGTCGGCGAGGGTTTCCGTGTGCGGCGTCTTCAGGGTGAAGACAACGAGGCCGCCGGGACAGAGGTTAGGGAGGAGGCGAATGACCAGACGCAGGGAAACGATCGCGTCGCCGTTGAGGTCGGAAAGCAGGGCGTCGCAAACAGTGCCGGGAGGCGGGAGAAAAGTGGCGGCGTCGGCTTTGAGAAAGGTCAGGCCAGGGCGGCGGTTGAGGCGCGGGTCGAGCGGCGCGCGGTCCACGGCGGTGACGTGGAAGCCACGGTCGAGCAACTCGGAGGTCATGCCGCCAGGGCTGGCGCCAAGCTCCAGCCAGTGACTGCCTTCAGCCATCGGTGTGCGGTGGAGGCGCAACCAGTGCAGCGCTTCCGCGATCTTGGCCCCGGCGCGGCTGATCGTGCCCTCGCGGCTTTGGCTGATGAATTTTGTGCCGCCGGGATGCCAGCCGTTGGCGGCGCGCGGCGTGGACATGCCACAGAAAAGGCCTTCCTTTCCGACGAGGCAGAAGAGCGTCTCCGCCGTGCCCTCCTGTTCGTCAGCGGAGCCCGCGCGCAGTTTCGGAAACACCTGGAGCGTCCGCCCTCGCAGATTGGAGGCGAGGGATTTGTAATACGGCTGCGGCGAGCCAGGATCGAGCAGGCCGATCAGAATAGCCTGCGGATTCCGTGCTCCGAATTTCCGCAGCAATGTCTGCGCGGCCTTTTCGATGAAACCTTCCATCGTCTGCGGGCAGCACGGCCAACTGTGTTCCGCCGGCAGATTCCACTGCACGAACATCGCGGCATCCGACTCGCGCAGCGCGGCGGGCGGCATGGACTTGAGGAGGAAGTATTCGCTGCCGAGCTTCGTCGCCGCACCAGCTCCCAGTCGCTGGATAATTTCCGCAGCCATGCCGGCGAAAACTTCCGGGATGCGAACGAGCCATGCCCGGCCCTCTGTGACGGAGGCGTTCACAGAGTGTGCCGCGCGATCTCCGACTGGATGTGAACATTCACGCTGCTCTGCACCGACTCCATGGCGACGCGCAGCGCGTTCTTCATGGCCAGCGCCGAACTGGAGCCGTGTGCGATGATGCTCACGCCATTGACGCCGAGCAGCGGGCTGCCGCCGTGATGTTCGTAGTTCAATTTGTCCGCAGCGGATCGCAACGCGGGCTTGAGCATAGCCGCGAGCAGCTTGCGCCAGATCGTGGCGGTCAGCGCCTGCTTCATCAGCGTGCCGACTGCTTTGGCGGTTCCCTCTGCACCCTTGAGCAAAATGTTGCCGACGAATCCGTCGCACACGGCGACATGCACTGGAGCGTTGCAGAGGTCCCGGCCTTCGATGTTGCCTTTGAAGTTGAGACCCTTCGCCGCGCGCAGCATCTCATAAACCACCTTCGTTACCTCGTTCCCCTTCCCTTCCTCCTCGCCATTGCTCATGAGCCCGATCACCGGCTCGGCAATGCCGTGGACGTGCTTCATATAGACGCTGCCCATCACCGCCTGCTGAAAAAGATGAATCGGGCGGCTGTCCACGCTGGCCCCGGCATCAATGAGCAGACACACACCATGCAGATTCGGAAACGGCGCCGCGATGGCCGCGCGGTCAATGCCGGGAATAGTGCGCAGCTTTACCATCGCCGCCGCGACCGCCGCACCGGTGTGACCCGCGCTCACTACCGCCTGGGCGCGGCCCGACTTCACCAGGTCCGTGGCCACTGAAATAGAACTGTCCTTCTTCTGCCGGATGGCCTTCACCGCGCTGTCAGTCATCCCCACCACCTCCGTGCAGTGGACAACCTCCACCCGCGGATCATGGAACTGCTGCGCCTTCATCTCCGCACGCAGTTGCGCCTCATCGCCCGTCAGGAACAGCGTTTCGATCCGCCCATACTCAACAAGCGCCAGCTTCGCTCCGGCGATCATATTTCGCGGAGCGAAATCTCCTCCCATGGCATCAAGAGCAATTCGCATGTGTCGCTGCCGCGTTATCGCCGGTGGCCGCGAGGGCAAGGGGCAGTTGGGGGGTGGGGAAAGTAATCAGTGATCAGTGATCGGTAATCAGTTGATCCCAACTTCACCGATTACTGATCACCGATCACCGATCACCCTCATTTCTCCTTTCCCCCCTCCCGGCCCTGCTTCATGCTCGCCGCCAATTCCACCCTGACAACTCACGTGAGAGACAAACTTAAATCGCTGCACGAACGGCTCACCGGCACCGTCCTCGGCGCCGAGCAGCCCTCCTTCCTCCTCATCACCGCGCTCCTCGCCGGCGGGCACGTGCTCATCCAGGGGCCGCCCGGCATCGGCAAGACCACGCTCGCCGCCACTCTGGCCAAGAGCATCGAAGCCACCTTCAGCCGCATCCAGTTCACACCCGACCTCCTGCCCAGCGACATCACCGGCTACTCCATGTTTCACCAGGGCACCGGGCAGTTTCAATTCATCCCCGGCCCCGTCTTCTCAAACATCGTCCTCGCCGACGAAATCAACCGCACCAGCCCGCGCATCCAGAGCGCGCTCTTTGAGTGCATGAGCGAACAGCAAGTCACCGTGGACGGCGTCACGCGGAAGCTGAACCCGCCATTCATGGTCATCGCCACCCAGAACAACCTCTACGCCACCGGCACTTTTCCCCTGCCCGAGCCCCAGCTCGACCGCTTCCTCCTCAGCATCCACATGTCGCTCCCCGACATGGAGACGCAGGCGCAGCTATTGAAAATGCACGCCGCCCGCGGACCGCAGCCGCCGGATGAAGGCGCCATCCTTCACGCCGACGAAATCACCGCCGCCCAGCGCGAATGCGCCGCCGTCCCCGTCAATGACCGCGTCTGCCGCTACATCACCGTCATTTGCGAAAGCCTCCGCAAGACCGACGCCGGGCGCGGCGCCCTCTCCGCCCGCGCCAGCATCGCCGTCATGCGCGCCGCCCAGGCCGCCGCGTGGATCGAGAGCGCCCCCGCCGTCTATCCCGACCACGTCAAGTCCATCGCCGCCGCCGTCCTCGCCCACCGCCTCATCATCCGCGACAACCGCCACGGCCAGGCCGGCGACCCCTCCTCCCTCGTCGCCAACGTCCTCCAAAGCGTCCCCGTCCCCTGAGCCACCGCCGGCACCGCCGTTGTGCAGCACGACAGCCGGCCTGTGCAGACGATCATCCCCTCCGTGCAGCCCGACACCGGCGTCGTGACTCCGGTAATTCCCGTTGTGCAGCGCGACAGCTCCGTTGTGCAGCCCGCCACCCCTGTCGTGCAAGACGAAAGACGCGTTGCGCGGCGTGTCACACGCGTTGTGCAGCACGTCACACGCGTTGTGCAGCGCGCCAGACGCATTGTGCAGCGCGCCATTTCTCCGGCTTACACTCCAAAACCCACTGAAAATGAACACCTTACCCTAAATCCCCCCGCCGCCCCGCCGCCCCCTTCAATGTTGAACGTTGAAAGTTGAATGTTGGACGTTCCCTCCCTTCCCCATTCTGCATTCTGCATTCTGCATTCCTCATTTCCCTCAAATCTCCAGCATCGAGAAGAAAAGCCCCGTCGGGTCGCAGTAAAACGTCCGCATATACAGTCCGAACGTGAACTCGATCTTCTCCTTCGTATCCGGCAGAATGTTATGCGTTAGCGCCGCCTTCGAGTAGCTCGTATAATGCGGGTCCAGGTATCCCGGGAACTGCACCTCCCCCGGCGGGAACGGCTCCGCCTTCCAGCGGGGCAAGTGATCAGTGATCAGTGACCGGTCATCAGTCACAGCCCCCTCGGATCCCTTCTGATCACTGATTACCGATGACTGATTACTTCCCCTCCCCCCCCTCAGCAGCAGCGCATTCCACGACGCCTGATCCCGGAACCCCGAGTCCCGCGCCGGCTCCTCCTCATCTATCCGCTGCCACTCCTCCATCACCTCATGGAAAATGGACCCCCGCACTGCCAGCGTCCCGCTGTTCGCCCCGTCGCGTTTCCCCGCCAGCGACATCTCTTCATCTGTCAGGAAGGCATTGAAACTCTTCCCGTTCCCTGGCTTCCCCCGCTCCGGCTGATAGCGAATATCCCAGTCACCCTCCAGGAGGTGATCTATATTTCGCAGCGCCAGACTATCACAGTCGAGAAAGAGAATCTTATCATACTGCTCCGGGTTCTCTATCAAAGGAGCCACCCGATATTTCCAGCACCACGCGAACTCCGCCCGCGCCTGACCATACATCTCCGGCGTCTCCAGGAAGACCTCCTCCAGTCCCTTCCGCTCCACCAAAAACAGCGGCGCAGGACTGTTGCGAAACACCACCACCTCCCCCGTGAAAAACGTCCGCACCAGCGACGACGCCAGCATCTTCCCCAGGAACCGGTAACTCTCCGACCCCGGCGCATCAAAGCACACGGTATAGACAAGATTCGGCTTCGCACCGCGGCGGGGAATGTGGAGAGGCATGGGAGAGAATGGTGAGGTTTTTGAAAGGAGAGCGCAGAGGAAGCAGCCGTCCGAAGGGAGCCGGAGCGGAGATAGCCGCCGGCAAACAGGCCAGCAACAGACTTCGCACACCGGTCCTAAGATTGAACAGCCCAGCCCGAAAGAAAGAAAGCAGAATCTGCGCGCGAGGCCGCTATCGCCGCGCGGCCATGCTCTGGGCTGGCCGTGTTTGGCTCCGCTGTGCGCGGTGTGTCCCGGGCCAATACCGGCAGTCCCGGGCCATGCACGCTGCCTTTCCAGGGCTTACGCACGTAACAGGTTAGTGAGGAGCTTGTAGAGAAAGTCGGGCCGGCGGGCGGCCTTTTTCATTAGGCGGGCGACGCTCATTTTGGGGAATTCCGGCTTCAGAAGCTTGAGGAGGTTCATCGCGGTCTTGC
>JANOZA010000073.1:0-4740 GCA_031429155.1 Verrucomicrobiota bacterium
GATTTTGGTGCCACAGAGGCGCTCACTCTCACCGGGACTTGGCGTTTGCAGGGCGTGCGCCTTGTGGCAAGGATGCGCCATGCAAACAGAAGTGACAGATGAAAAGTTTCTCGCGCTGCTCCGCGAGATGCAGGCCATCAAGGCGAAGAACCCGCCGGTGGCCAAGCCGGGATGGCAGAAAATATTCGGCTCGATGCCGGACGACGAGGCTTCCCGCGAAGCGGCCCGCCTGGGAGAGGAATGGCGCCGCAGCGAGGGAATGAGCGGATAGCCATGCCATGTTCGCTGTCCTCGACACTAACCACCTGCGGGAATACATCCATGGCACCAGCGCGGGGGATGCGCTTCGATCCAGAATCCAGGCCCGTGACGCCGATGTCTTCACAAGTATCGTCGCCGTGGAGGAGTCAGTGGGCGGCTGGCTGGCTTACGTCCGCCGTCACAAGGCGGGACTGAATCAATTGCAGGGTTACGAACGCCTCCACGACTGCATCTCAGCGCTGGGTAAATTGACCATCCTGCCATTCGACCGCGAGTCGGCTCTTATTTTCCATGAACTCGAACGGCAGCGGCTCCGCGTTGGCACGATGGATCTAAAGATCGCCGCAATCTGCATGGCGCACGATGCGCTGCTTTTGTCCCGCAACATCGTGGACTTTGTGAAAGTCCCGGGACTGCGGGTGGAGAACTGGCTGGATTGAGTTTTGGACTCAGCTCAGGACGCCGCATCTGCGGCGGGATAACGCCTCGCGGCGGGCGCTTGTCCGGGTTCCTGAGTGGCCCGACTTTTCACCATGAACATCCGCCTGATCTTCCTCCCCCTCCTGCTTGCCGCCCGTGTCTTCGCCGACGGGGCTGCCGACAATCTCACCGACAACGTCCGCCGCCAGCCGCCTGCCGGTGTGGCCATTCCCGACGAGGTGCGGAAATCGCTGACGGATGAAGCCGCAAAGCTGGGCGTGGCCATTGAGACGGCGCGCGGAGAGTTGAAAGATAAGCCCGTGCTCGCGTTTCTGCCGGACGTGCAGATCTTCCACAAGGCCGCCGACTGGGCGCTGCGCTACGATGAGTTCTTCGACGTGAAACAGATCGAGTGGGCGGCGCAGCAGTTGAAGGACGGATTCGCGCGGTTGGAGTCGCTGCGGAAAGGCGAGACGCCGTGGCTGGCGCAGACGGGGCTGGTGCCGCGCGGCTACATTTCAAAGATAGACGGCAGCGTGCAGCCGTTCGGGCTGGTGGTGCCGGAGTCGTTTCAGAAAAATCTGCCGTATCGCTGGCGGCTCGACTGCTGGTTCCACGGTCGCGGCGAGAAGCTCACGGAACTGGACTTCATCCATCAGCGGCAGACCAGC
Source organism: Verrucomicrobiota bacterium (assembly GCA_031429155.1). Classification (GTDB taxonomy): domain Bacteria; phylum Verrucomicrobiota; class Verrucomicrobiia; order Verrucomicrobiales; family V1-33; genus V1-33. The sequence goes on from JANOZA010000073.1 coordinate 1,353, forward strand.
CCCGGCGAATTCACACCGCAGGACACCATCGTGCTCCATCCCTACGGCCGGTATAACAACGGCCAGCGTTTCGCCGGCGAGACGGATTTCTTTGAGGCGCTCGACACCGTGAAGCGCGACTACCGCATTGATGAAGACCGCATCGTCGTGCGCGGATTCAGCCTCGGCGGCGCGGCCTGCTGGCACATCGCCACCCACCACGCATGGCAATGGTGCGCCGCCAATCCCGGCGCGGGCTTCAGCGAGACCGAGCAGTTCCTCAATTTCTTCCAGGGCGAGAAACTCAAGCCCTACGACTGGGAGCGGAAGCTGTGGAATCTCTACGACTCCACCGTTGTCGCGGGGAATCTCTTCAACTGCCCGACCGTTGCCTACAGCGGGGAGATTGATAAGCAGAAGCAGGCCGCGGATCTGATGGCGGAAGTGCTGAAGAAGGAGGGAATGGAACTCACTCACATCATCGGGCCGAAAACGGCGCACAGTTTTGAGAAGGGAGCGAAGGCGGAGGTAGCGCGGAGGATTGACTTACTGGCGAGTTTGAAGCGAAGGCTCTCCAGGGAGAGTTCAAGTGGCTATCAGCAAGCGACACTGCGAACGTTTTCTCTGCGCGCCAATCGCTTTGGGTATGGAACGCTTGATGGCATGGGCAGCCATTGGAAACCCGCAGATATTGATTTCACCACAGGCGGGGGCGACGAATCGCACCAAGTGGAGCTTCGCAATGTCACAGCGTTCACAATCCGTATTGAGCCGGGAATGGTGGTATTGGGCTCCCCGCACAGGGGCTCACCATCAGAGTTGCGTGAAGGGCGAATGGCAATTTATGATTTCTCAGGCGACCGCTCAAAGTTTCCGAGCGGAATGGAATGTGAAACAACGAAAATCCCCATAAGACATACGATGTCAGACGGCTCATTTTCAGCGTCATTCCATAAGGATGGCGGAACTTGGAAGGCCGGGCCATTTCCAGAGGACGGCCTCCGCAAGAAACACGGCCTGCAAGGCCCGGTGGACGATGCCTTCATGGACTCGTTCATCTTCGTGCGTCCGACGGGCGCGGCGGCGAATGAGAAAGCCGGAGCGTGGGCGAAGGCGGAGATGGAGCGGGCCATCGAACACTGGCGCCGGCACTTCCGCGGCGATGCGCGGGTGAAGGACGACACGGCGATCACGGAGGACGATATCAAGTCCGCCAACCTCGTGCTGTGGGGCGATCCGTCTTCCAACAGCGTCATGGCGAAGGTCGCGCCGAACTTGCCGATCACCTGGAGCGGCAGCGAGATCAAAGCCGGCGCGAAGACCTTCCCAGCCGCGGATCATGCGCTGATTTGCATCTATCCGAACCCACTGAACCCGGAGCGCTACGTGGTGCTCAACAGCAGCTTCACCTTCCGCGACTACGACTACCTCAACAACGCCCGCCAGACGCCGAAGCTGCCGGACTGGGCGGTCATAGATTTGAAGACGCCGCCGAACAGCCGCTATCCGGGCGCAATTCCGGCGGCGAATTTCTTCGGGGAGAAGTGGGAGTTGAAATAGGGCGCGCCTCCTTCCCTCAACGTAGCTCGACATTCCAATGTCGAGTGGACGGTGACGCTGCACTCGACTTTGGAAAGTCGAGCTACGTGTGCAGGCAGATGCTTTTGCCAGAACTCACACCAGCCGCGGCGCGTCACTCCAGAGGTCTTCGAGTGCGTAGAAGGCGCGCTTCTCGGCGTGGAAGATGTGGACGACGACATCGCCATAATCGAGGAGCATCCAGCCGCTGTCGGCCATGCCGTGGGTGGAGTAGGGCTTCACTTTGTGATCTTCACGGATGCGGTCGCTGACCTCGTTGCGGATGGCGCGGAGGTGGGGCAGGGAGGTGCCGTCGCAGATGACGAGGAAGTCGGAGACCATGGAAATGCCGCGGACATCGAGGACCGTGACGTTGGTGGCCTTCTTGCTGTCGGCGAATTCGGCCGCGGCGCGGGCAAGGGGCTCGCCTTCGAACACTCCGGAACCGGTGGAGACGATGGGAGTTTTCCGGACGGCGGGTTTTTTGGCCGTTTTGCGGGCGGGAGCGGCGGTAGCCGGGGGGGCAGTCTTCTTTTTAGCGGGCATGGGCGGACATGCGTATCGCACTGCTGCGGGATTGCCACGGCTTTTTCCCGTGGGCACGCGCACACGGTGAACCGGCGCTTGCGGCAGTGGACGGCGCTCTACAATCCGCGGCGGCCCCACCGATGGAGCCGAACCACTAAACCCCACAACTACCATGAAACGATTCGCTTTTATCTCGATACTCACCGCCGTGGCCCTTTCCGGAGCCCGCGCTGCGGACGACAAGGCCTCCGACGGCTGGATTTCCCTCTTCGACGGCAAAACCCTCAACGGCTGGAAGTCGAACGACGAGCAGCCGAATGTCTTCACCGTGGAAAACGGCGCGCTGAAGGTGAAGGGCGGACGGTCCCATCTGTTCTACGCCGGCGATGTGAAGGGGGCGAAATTCAAAAACTTCGAGTTCAAGGCCAAGGTGTTGACGAAGAAGAATGCCAACAGCGGGATCTATTTCCACACCGAGTTCCAAAAGGACGGCTGGCCGGCGAAGGGCTACGAGTGCCAGGTGAACAATTCCTTCGACAAAGACCCGCGCCGGACCGGGAGCCTCTATGCGGTGGCGGACTTCAAGGAGACTCCCTTCAAGGACGACGAGTGGATGGACTACAACATCAAGGTGGAGGGCAAGCACATCGTCATCACGGTGAACGGCAAGGTGACGGCGGACTACACGGAAAAGGCGGACGATGCGCGCGGAGACGACAATCAGAAGAAGGGCCGCTGGGTGAGCGAGGGGACGTTTGCCTTCCAGGCGCATGACCCGGGCTGCGAAGTTCACTACAAGGACATCATGGTGAAGCCGCTGGAGTAAGCGTCGCTCTTCATCAACTCCGAGCCCGGTCGAAGTGTTGCTTCGTCCGGGCTTTTTTGTGGCGCCGTCTGCGGGCAAAAAAAGACCGGGGCGCCGTGAGGCACTCCGGTCTGTTGATGAGTTCTGCTTCGGGCAGGATGCCCGAGCCACGGTTGTGAGCGAATAATGCAGCGTTTCGCTAAGGCTTGGATGTCGCAGCCCCAGGGAGCTTATCGGGACGGAAGAACTGGTTCTTTGTCTCGATTCGCTGCTGCCAGAGGCGGAACTGATCCACGGTGAGAACTCCGTGGAGCTTTTCGACCTGCCCCTCCTGAAACAGTTGCGACCAGGTTCCAGGGCCGGCGTCGCCGCCGGACTCTGCGGCCCGGGCGACAAAGATGTCCCACAACTGATCGCTCTGGGCATCCGTGAGGTGCAGGCCACCGCGCTGCATTTCGGACAGCAACTGGTTCGCATAAATCCCCTGCCTGGTTTGCT
>JANOZA010000074.1:0-3147 GCA_031429155.1 Verrucomicrobiota bacterium
GGCTGCCGGATGCTTACATTCACCTCCCCTCGTCGTCGCAGTCCGCGAATGGAGTATATCGGCTCCATGCCTACGACCAGCCTTCGCTGGAGGAGGGGAAGCGCTACACGCTGCGCGTGGACAAGGATACGCAACGTCAGAACCCAGCCCCCACACCCCCGGATCGCGCGCAGCGCCGCTTTTACATGGAATATCACCCCGGCATCGGCGGCGAGTGGACGGACAGCGTGCTGATGAACCTGGACGGGCTGGGCACGAATTGCGGGCACCTCATTGACACCACGCAAGGCAGTCCCGGCGGCAAAGGCGACGGTGGCATCCGCGTGGGGCGGACGTTCAGCGACTTTGAGAGCGACCTGCATTTCACGGTGCTGAGCAAAAACGCGACCACGCCGCCGAGCATGGACATGGCGGTGATGCGCGGGCCTTTCCCCGGAAATTTGCCGCCGGTGATTTCCAACTTTACAGCCAGCGCGACGAGCGTGGCGGTGAATGGCAGCGCGACGTTCACCGTGACGGCGAGCGATCCGAATGGCGACGCCCTGGCCTATCACTGGGACTGCAATGACCGCGTCGTCACGACGAACACGCCGGTCCTGACGCGGAGCTTTCCCGCGACGGATCAAATGACGATCCACGTCACCGTCACCGACATGAAAGGAGGCACCGCACGGCGCAGCACGGTCGTCACCATCGGCTCTCCGAATCGCGCGGTCGTGCGCGGCACGATCACCGCCGGCGGGTTGCCGCTCGCGGGCGTACTCCTGACGAGCGACACGGACAAGTATTGCTATAGCGACACCGACGGCAGCTACGCCATCTCCGATCTCACCGCGGGCTCGCGCACGCTGACGGCATCGCTCACGGGCTACACTTTTGCCGCCGGGTTTGCCAATCCCGTGACCACTGCGGGCAATGCCACGGTGACCGGGCAGAATTGGACGGCCGACAGCGTGCCGGAGGTTTCCATCGTCGCCACCAATGCCGCGGAGGGTGGCGCGAACGGATCATTCGTCATTACGCGGACCGGTGACACGAGTGCTGATCTCGAAGTGAAAGTGGCCCCGGTTGCGGGTCGTGCGGTGAAGGGCACGGACTACACGATGGCACCGGACTATGCGGCCAGCGGCCTGCTGGAATCGTTCACCATTCCCGCCGGTCAGGCGTCGCTCACGGTCGTCATCGCGGCCACGAATGACACTGCCGCGGAAGGGCCGGAGACCGTGCATCTGCAACTTTCCGTCGGCGCCTATCAAGTGCGCCAGAGCGGCGTGGCGCAGTTGCTCATCACTGACAATGACACCGCGCTGCCGGTGGTGAAGATACAGGCCAGCGACTTCTACGCGACCGAGACCGCGGGAGATGCGGCGACGTATCTAATAAGCCGCACAGGTGCCACGGGCGCCGCGCTGAATGTCACGCTGGCCTACAGCGGCACCGCGACACGCAGCGCGGATTATCCAGCGCTGGTGACGACGTTCACCATTCCTGCGGGCCAGGCCAGTGCGCCGCTCACGCTCACGCCGACGGATGATGCCGGCATTGAGATTCCAGAAGATGCCATCGTCACCATCTCGTCAAACGCCGCCTACATCGTGGACTCCACGGCGGCGGCGGCGACGGCGACCATTACCGATAACGACCTCGCCGTGGTCAGCGTCACTGTGCTGGATGACACCATGAACGAGGCCAGCCGCGGCACGGGCACAGTGGTCATCTCCCGCACGGGCAGCCTGACTGCGCCGCTCACAGTGTATTACGGGCTCCAGGGCCGCGCGCTGCACGGCTCGGACTTCGTGGCGCTGCCCGGGCAGATCACGTTCCCCGCCGGCTCGGCCAGCGTGCCGGTGCTGCTCACGCCCTACGATGACAACTTTGGCGAAGGCGACGAGACCATCACGTTCAACCTCACCGTCTTCGATAACGCCTACACGCTCGGCCCCAACTACAGCGGCACCCTCACCATCAAGGACAACGCCGACGCGCCGCTCGTCACCGTCGCTGCCAACAGCGCCACAGAGCCCGGCACGAACGGCACCTTCACCTTCACCGCATTTGGCAGCAACGCCGGCAACATCACGGTGAACTACACGCTCAGCGGCACCGCCACCGCCGGCAGCGACTACACCGCGCCCTCCGGCAGCGTGACCATTCCCGCCAGCGGCGGCTATACGAACACTGTCACCGTCAGCATTCCGGTGCTGAACAATGCGACCGCGGAGAACACCGAGACGATCATCCTGACCATCACGCCCGCTGCCGCCTACACGCTATATAGCGAAGGCAGCGCCACGATGCGCATCACAGACGACGACGCCGAAGCCATCGCCGTGAGCACTCACAACAGCAGCCTCGCCGAGCCCGCGGACGGCAGTTCGTTCTATCTCTCGCGCGCCGGCACCGCCGGGAATCTGTCGGTGAATTACACGATCACCGGCACCGCCACGAACGGCACGGACTACACGTTGCTGCCTGGCAGCGCCGTCATTCCCGACGGCGCGACCGGCGTGGACATCGCCGTGGACCCGCTCAACGACGCGCTCACTGAAGGCACGGAAACCATCACCCTGACGCTCGCCGCGGGCGCAGGCTATGGCTTTGAAGTCGCTGCCGCCACACTGCTTCTCAATGACGACGACCTCGTCTCCGCGCTGCCGAGCATGGGCTTCACCTCCGCGACAGGAACGACCAGCGAAGCGCCCGATGGAGTGACTGGCGAGTATCGCGACATCCCCGTCACTCTGCCCGCAGCGCAGACGACCACAGTGACGATGGATTACGTCATCGGCGGCGGCAGCGCCGTGGCGGATGAAGTGGACTGGAACCTTGTGGACGCCGCGAATGGCAACGCGCTCATCACCCGCGGCGTGCTCACCTTTGCACCGGGCATCACGTCTCAGAATGTGCGCATCAAAGTGCGCAACGACGGCGTGCTGGAAGGCAGCGAGACTGCCATCCTCGAACTGCGGAATCTGAACGTCGGCGGCAGCAGCACGCGGCTTTCCGGCAGCCGCAACAAGCACACCCTCACCATCACGGACAATGCCGCGGCCAATCCCCTGCCCCGCGTGGGCTTCCTCGTCAGCGCCACCACACGACTGGAAACCGATGGCACCGAGCCGCTGCTCATCGCCGCGCTGGATTTGC
>JANOZA010000075.1:0-12147 GCA_031429155.1 Verrucomicrobiota bacterium
TGCTAGGCATCGCCGGGCGGCCCCGCACCAGGGAAGACGGCAAGGTCATTCGGCGCGGCCTGAGCGAGAAAGTGCAGGTGCGGTTCGCCGGAGGGAGTGGGATAAAATCCGAGCAGCTTCTGCGCAAAGTGAAGCACCTCACCTGCGGCGTGATCCTCGGCAGCCGGGAATTCATCAACGGCTGGTTTGAGCAAAACCGCCCCTGGTTTGGCGGCCAAAGCAGCGCGCACCGTCAAACCGGCGCGCGGAAGATAAGCAAAGACTGGAAGCACCTCTACAACCTGCGGCAGTTGAGGGAGTGAGGCGGATCTGCTGTGGCGGCACCCGACGTGGAAGTGGGGTGTGCAAAATTTGGCAATATCAAAAAACATCAGCCGAGAAGCGTGCGGAAGGAGGAAAGGAAAGCGGGTGCGTATGATCCTCTCCGAACCGGCGAATCCTCTGCTCTGCCGCGGTGTGCAAACTCTGTGCATTGCGCCTCTACTGGCGATTGATTCCCGCAGTGATGGCTTAGGATGCGGGCTCTCAATCCCGCCCCTCCTATGCCCGACGATTTCTCCCCCTTCGATACTCCCGTGGACCGCGCCGGCACCGGCAGCCTCAAATGGTCGCGCTATGCCGGGCGCGATGTCTTGCCGATGTGGGTGGCGGATATGGATTTCCGGTCGCCGGAGCCGATCATCGCGGCGCTGCACCGGCGGGTGGATCACGGGGTGTTCGGCTACAGCACGGCGCATGAAGGGGTGGCGGAGGCGGTGTGCGGGCACCTTGAGCGCGTACATGGGGTGAAGATCGAGCCGTCGTGGATCGTGTGGATGCCGGGCATGGTTGTGGGATTGGCGATGTGCGCCGGGCTGGCGGGCGAGCCGGGGGATGAAGTCATGACGTTCACGCCGGTGTATCCGCCGTTCCTCAAGGTCCACAAGGATGCGGGCCGGCAGCTCATTACGGTGCCGCTGGCGGAGGACGGCGGGCGGCACACGTTTGATTTTGAGGCCATGGAAAAGGCGGTGACGCCGCGCACGCGGCTCGTGATGCTGTGCAGTCCGCACAATCCCGCGGGCCGCGTCTGGACGCGCGCGGAGTTGGAGGCGCTGGCGGAGTTTTGCGTCCGGCACGATCTGTTGCTGGTATCGGACGAGATCCACTGCGATCTCCTGCTGGAGCCGGAAATGGCACCGCATACGCCTGCGTTGAAACTTGAAGGCGACATCCGCAGCCGCGCCATCACGCTCATGGCGGCGAGCAAGACCTACAACATTCCCGGCCTCGGGCTGTGCTTCGCCATCATCCCGGACGACCCGCTGCGCCGGCGATTCGTGCTGACCAAGAACACCTTTGTCGCCGAGATCAGTCCGCTGTCGTTTCACGCCACGCAGGCGGCGTTCGCGGAGTGCGAAGACTGGCGGCAGTCGCTCTGCCATTACCTAAGAGGCAATCGCGACTGCATCGCGGCCTTCCTCGCCGAACACGCGCCAGCGGTGAAGATGCCGCACATCGAAGCGACTTATCTCGCGTGGCTCGACGTGCGCGCGCTGAACCTGCCGCAACCGGTGGCCCATTTCGAATCTCATGGCCTCGCGCTGAGTAATGGCGTGGACTTCGGCGCGCCGGGATTTGTGAGAATGAACTTCGGCTGTCCGCGCTCTACGCTGGAGGAGGGTCTGCGGCGGTTTGGCCGGGCGCTGGGCTGATACGCTTTGCCGCAGGGCTTTTGGCTTGCGGGAACCGCGATGGGTGGAGAAGGAGCCGCACCATGAACAAACGCCACTTCCTTTCCACCACCCTCGCCGCCGCGGCGCTCGCCCCTCTCCGGTCCGTCTTCGCTGAGGACGATGGATTTACCGCCCTCTTTGACGGCAAGACTCTCACCGGCTGGAAAAATCCCTACGACTGGGGCAAGGCCGAGGTCGTGGACGGCGAAATCCGCCTCACCGCTGACCGGAAGTTCTTCCTCGTGACCGAGAAGACCTTCACGGACTTTGTTTTCGAGGGCGAAATCCTTCTGCCGGAAGGCCAGGCGAACAGCGGCTTCATGTTCCGCGCCCATGTGGAGAAGAACAAAGTCTTTGGCTATCAGGCGGAAGTGGACGGCAGCGTGGACCGCAAGTGGTCCGGCGGACTCTACGACGAGGGCCGCCGCGCGTGGTTCATCAGCCCGCGCAACAATGCAGGAAAAGACGCGACCGATGCCGACAAAGCCGCCTGCAAGGAAAACATCGCCGCCTTTCGCAAGCGCGCCGGTGAGGCATTCAAACGCAACGACTGGAACAAATACCGCATCACCTGCCAGGGGAAGAGGCTCAAAATCGAGGTCAACGGCGTGGTGACGAGCGACGTGGAGGACGACAAGGACGCCAGCGGGCCCGTCGGCATCCAGCACCACGGAGAGAAGGGGCAGACCTACCGCTTTCGCAATCTGCGTGTTAAAGAACTGAAGGCCTGAGCGGGGTAGCCCCAGGCCTTTCTCCGGTTGCGGGAATCTCATTCGGCTGAAAGCTGGCTACTCTTTGAGACGTGTTCTCAAGGAACCGGCGATGCCGCCGGGGAGTCCCTCCGAGCAAGCCCCCATTCCCATGTCCCACGCCTGCGATCACGATGGCTGCATCTGCCAACCGCTCCACACTGCGAAGCGGGGTGACCGCATGATCGTGCGACACATTCTCGGAGAATCGAGCGACCGGCAGCGGCTCAGGGAAATGGGATTCCGTGAGCAGGCGGAAGTTCGCATCGTCTGTGCCGGTGGGGCCATCATCGCCCAGGTCGAGGGCGCAAAAATTTGTCTCAGCCACAGCATGGCGCAGTCCATCATGGTCGCGGACGCCTGACCGGGAATGAAACGCGCGCGTCTTTCCGAACTCGAGCCCGGTGCATGGGCCGTCATCGCGCAGTTGCCCGATGGCATTCCCAGCCTCACCCGGCTGCGTGAAATGGGCCTGCTGCCCGGCACCCGCCTGCAATTCGTCCGACGCGCGCCGCTCGGCGATCCCGTCGAAATCTGCGTCCGCGGCGCGCTCCTTTCCCTTCGGGACAAGGAGGCCGCGCTCATCGAAGTGGACCGCGTGCCGGCAAGTTGAACCGCTCCCCGCCGGGGCCGGGTGCCGGGAAATCTTCCGCAAAATCCTTCTGGCTGAGAGCAGCGAACCCTGTATAGAAGCGCTTGGTGAAACGGCCGGAAGCATAACCAAACACCACTATAAATATGAAAATGGCAAACATACTGACAGCGATTTTCTCGCTGCTGCTCGCCACCCTGGGCTTCGCTCAGGACGCGAAAAAGACGACCACCTACGCGGTGGGCATGACAGGCGTTACCTGAGGAGGCTGTAAGACGCACGTCCGTGAGGCGTTCGCAAAACTCGAAGGTATCGACAAAGCCACCATCACCATCGAAGCCGGAGAAAAGGAGGGCACTCAAAAAGTGACCTTCAAAGCGGCTTCGGACAAACTTAAGAAGGAAGACGCGGTGAAGTCTCTTGGCGACCAAGCCAAGAAGTACGTCGTGGTCACCTTCGAACCGGAGAAGAAGAAGCCCTGATGTTCAGGGGCGGACCTCGCGGTCTTCCCTGACTTCATCGCTCGACCTACTCACCCCCAAGGCCACCGCTTCCGGCTTTTCACTCGCCCCCGTCAGGTTTCCTGGCGGGGGCTTTTTTCTGACGCGGACAGTCCTCAGTCCTTGCTGCGGGGCGCACTGGAGTCGTCTTTCTCCTGAGGGGCGCTGGTTCCTTTAGACCAGCCGGCACGGTGGTCAAATTTCTCCGGCGACCTTCCATCGCCCCGGAAAAAGTTACCCAGGAAGAAACAGGCTACCGCGCCAACAAAAACCGTGACGACGGCAATCATGGCCATTTCGCCAAAACCGGGGCGGAAGCGCGGACTGGGATTCCTGCGCTGGTAGTAGTACAGTACCGGCACAAGAGCGGCGAGGAAAACGCCGAAGAACACAAGGTGAGGGACGTAAAACTTTAGCGGGAGGAAATTCACGCCTTTAAGGGAACCCCTCAGACGCCTCCGTCAAGAGTGCCCCTGAGCAGGGCTTTCATCGCGATTTCGCATAAAGTCGGCGACTTGACGGAACAGCGCGCGCAGCACGACGGCAGACAATTCCGGCACCCCGGTTTCCTCTATCGCGCCATCCATGAGTGAAAGCCAGCGGTCCCGCTCGGCGATGCCGATGGAAAACGGCGCGTGCCTCATGCGAAGACGCGGATGGCCGCGTTCTTCGATGTATTTCTGCTCACCGAGCAGTCGGAAGCCAAGAAAGTCCGCGAGCCGCTGCTCGGCTGCCGCGAAGTCGTCAGGCGGATACATCGGACCGATGATATCGTCCGTCTTTACACGGCTGTAAAAGGCCGCCGTGAGCCGGCGGAAATCATCGCCGGTCATTTGGGCGCGCACGAAACTTTCATCCATACGGAGTTGTTGAGAGTTGGGAGTTTAGAGTTGAGAAGGAATCCGTCACCCTCAACTCTGAACGTCCAACTCTCAACCCCCCATGAGCCCCTCCGCCACCTATCTGCACGAATGCCGCCGCATCCTCGACGCCGTCGGCGCGCAATCGGACGCGATCGGGCGTGCGGCTGATCTTTTCGCCGCCACCATTCTTGCCGGGCGCATGGTGCATGTCTTTGGCAGCGGGCACAGCCGCATCATGGTGGAGGAAATGTGGCCGCGTTACGGGTCGTTCCCCGGCTTCAATCCGATCGTGGAGCTGTCCCTGACATTTCACAATCCCGTCGTCGGCGCCAACGGCCAGCGGCAGGCGATGTTCCTCGAAAACGTCAGCGGACTCGCCGCCCGCATCCTGCGGAACTTCGTCATGACAACGCAGGACAGCGCGCTCGTCATTTCCTCCGGCGGCTGCAACGTGGTGCCGGTGGAGATCGCAGAAGAATTCCAGCGCCGCGGCGTGCCGGTCGTCGCCATCATCAGCAAGGCGCACAGCGAAGCCAGCACCTCGCGCCACCGCGACGGCAAGCGGCTCCAGGATTTTGCCGACATCGTGCTCGATACCGGTGCGCCCGTCGGCGATGCCATGGTGAAGATCGCCGGACTCGTGACGCCCGTCGCCCCGGGCTCCACGGTCGGCGGCTGTCTGCTGGTGAACGCCGTCAAAGCCGAGACCGCCGCGCGTCTCACCGCCGCCGGTCAGCCGCCACAAGTCCTTACCGCCGCGAATATCATCGGCAGCGAACGTGCCGCCGCCATTTTCGAAGACGCCTACGACGAACATGCGCGCCGACTCGCGAAACTCTACGCCACCGCGGGAGAGTGAGTTATCTGAACAACTCCAAGAGGTCCGCGGGGTGACTCACCACCACTTCAGCTCCGTGCGCCCGTAATTCCTCTACTGGACGGAATCCCCACGAAACGCCAATCGCTCTCATGCCGGCGGCCGTCGCAGTGTCCATGTCGGTTTTGGTGTCGCCGATGAAGAGAACCTCGCCCGGTGAGACTTGGAGCGCGCTCGAGATTTCCAAAGCGCCGGCGGGATCAGGCTTGCGTGGCACGCTGTCCCGCTGGCCGAGGATGATCTCGAAGTGATTGCCCGGCAAATGATGGGCCATACAGAGTTCTGTGAATTTCTGCGGCTTGTTGGAAAGCACGGCGAGTTTCACCGGCTTGAATGACAGCTCATGCAGCATCTCCGTGATTCCGGCATAGGGCCGCGTTTTGTTGTTCCAGCGCCGTCCGTAGGCTGCGCGATACAGCGCCAGGACCTGCGACACCATTTCATCCCCGGAGTTGTCTGCGGGAAGGATGCGCTGGACGAGTGTGTGGATACCGTCGCCGACAAAGGTGCGGTAGGCATCCACAGGGTGCGCCGGCAGCCCGGCGGCGGTGAGCGCTTCATTGGCGGAGCCGGCCAGGTCGTCGAGCGTATCGAGAAGGGTTCCGTCGAGGTCGAAAATGGCAGCGCGGGGAGTGGGCATGGGCGCGGTGTAGCGGGCGTGTGAGGGAATGGCAAGGGACGCTTGAGCCTTCAACGATGAGCGTCAGCATCAGCCCATGCACGAAATCTTCGACCTCCTCGCCCGCATCCAGCAGAAGCGGAATGTCCAACTGCTCATCATCGGAGCGTGGGCGCTTCAGGCGCATGGTTATGGGCGCAACACCAACGACATTGATTGCATGACCGCCGTGCAGGACGATGAGGCCATCGGTGAAGAATTGATTCGTGCGGGATTCGAATGTTTCGAGGAGCTCCCGGCTTTCCGGCGTTTCCGGCACCGCCTGGAGCCGCTGATGGTGCTGGATGTAATGCGAGTGGACGGGGCCACATTTGCCAAGATGCATGCAAGTGCGGCAGCGCTCGAAATCGAAGGCCTGCACCTGTGGGCTCCAAGCCTCCGGCACCTCATCGCGCTCAAATTGCATGCCGCCCGCAACGAGCGCCGTACAGACAAAGATATGAACGATGTGCGCGAACTGCTCCGGGCGAATCCTGGCAGTATTTCTCCGGTGGAACTGCGGGAACTTTGCGATCAGTTTGGCGCGCCGGACCTCGCGCGCCGGCTCGCTGAATTCCTGTGAAAGCCAACCCCGAACTTGATCTCAACCTTCCTTTCGACGACGGACCAGGTTTTCATCCGCCACGCCTGAGCATGAAGGACTATGTACGCTTCATAGAATTCTGCAGGAAGATGATGCGTGATAACGGCACCCTCGCTGGAAACATCGCCCGCCGTCCGCGCCCCGTGGAAGAGATGTTTGTGCTGCCGTGAGCGGCCTTGCGCACGCCAATCCTCTGTCCACTGTCCGCGGCCTATGGTTCGCGAAATTGTTCTCTATGGTGACCCGGTGCTGCGTGAAAAATGCAAGCCGATAGCCGAAATCACCCCTGACCTCCATGCGCTCGCCGCCGACATGCTTGAAACCATGGAGGCAGCCGACGGCGTGGGCCTCGCTGCGCCGCAGATTGGGCTGGCCACGCAGTTCGCGGTCATAGACGTAACCGATGCCAAAGAGCCGCTCACATTTCTCAAAGTGGACGGCAAGGACACGCCGATGGAGGATCTGATGCCGCTCGTGTTCATGAATCCGGAGCTGAGTTTTCCTCAGAAAGAAAAGATCGTGATGAGTGAGGGCTGCCTGAGTTTTCCGGAAGTGCGCGCCGACATTCGCCGCCCGGATGTGGTCCATGCCAAAGTGAAACTGCTGGATGGCCGCACCGTGGAGATCGAGACTGACGGACTGCTCTCACGCGCCATTCAACATGAGACGGATCACCTCATGGGGATGCTCTTCATTGACCGCGCGAGTCCGGCGGTGAAGCTCACACTGAAGCGGAAGATTCAGAAGATGTGGGAGAAGTACGCCGGCTAAGGCGGGAACTTTTCCTCCAGCGCTTTAGCGAACGTGGCGTCGGTGGCGTCCAGAAGCGTCACGGTTTTCTCCGAGCGGCGCAGGCGGATGATGCGGTGAGGGTCGTCCACGCGGAATTCATTCGGTGAGACGTCATATTCTTTTTGCCACGGAATGAGATGGCGCTGCATGACCCCTCGGCGCAGAGCGTCGAAGAATTCCCGGGCGTCCTTTTCGGTAGTCCACACACTGCGCCACAGCAGATGATCGCCGTGCTCCTTGCTTCCCGCCCAAAGGGCATAGCGGTCGCCGGCCCAGCCTTCGGTGGCAATGGTGGCATAGTCCACGTCGGCAAAGGTGCGCACATGTTCATAAGCTCCGATTTCACCGGCGACATTCGTGTGGAGAGCGGCGATGCCGTTCACGTCCGTGTCGGAGAGGTTCACGCTGACCGGCACGAAGGGCGGGTCGGCGAGATACAGCGTCTCGGGGTGGAGAATCTCTGCACTGGAGCGCGGCGGGCGGCGGTAGGCGTTGTTGACCGCAGCGAAGGCTCCTTTGCGGTGGAGGGACTGGACAAAAAGATTGCCGGCGTCCTCCGACCATTTCCACAACGCCGTGAGAAATGCCGGCGCGTTCGGCGACGGCGGGGGCGTTGCGGGTGCCTGACCGCGATTAAAGTTGGTGTGCATCGGATCTCCGATGCTGAACTGGACGCGGGTGAAGTTCGCATCACCGAGTGCCAGAGCCTTGCGGGCCAGTAACTCGTCGTCATTCCCAAGCTCCGGAGGAGGCGCGGCGTCGCCAAAGTTCTGCTCAAGGAGCATGGGCAGCAGGGCGCCGGCTAAGACTTCACGGCTGTCGGCGCGGGCGAGCGAAGCGTCGGACTGATAGTAAAACTTGCCTGTTCCTGACTCAAAAAAACCGCCCGGCTTCATGGCCGCGAGTCCGGCGAGGGCGGCAGTGTAGTCAAACGGTGCGCTGACCCAGCCCATCGCCACGCAGGCGCGCATTCGGGCATCGGCTTCTCGGGGCGTGAGGCCCGTGATGGCCTGACTGGACAGCAGTTTCGTAATTTCCTCCGGTGTCGAAGGCTCCCACACCGGTTTCAGGCGAAAAGCCAGCTCGCGCACCGCAAGCACGCGGGCAGCGACCTCTGCCGGTTTTGGCGGGGGCTTGGCAGCCTCGATCGCCTCTGCAAGTTGCTGCCGCAGAGTTGCATTCTCCTGCTCCAGTTTCGCGAGGGCCGCTTTGTGATCTTCATCGCTGCGGCGGAGCGAGGCGCTGACTTCCGCTGATTCCTGCTGCTTGCGGCGCGTGTCGCCCTGACGTTCGTAGCGCGACCAGCACCACACTCCGGCAACCGCAGCGAGTGAAAGCAATGAAGAGAGAACTGCGCCAGGGTGCATCAGACGTCAGGGCTTCCTGGGCGCGAAAAAGGAAGGAGTCCGCTTCCTCGCCGCCGCGGGCTGCGCTGGTGCCGCGATTGCCCTCGCCTCTCCTCTTGGTGCCGGGGCTGATCCCGGATTGATGGGAATGCCGGGCTCGAATTCCTCCTGATCGCTCTCCACCGGGCGCGTTGGCCTGACCTGCTCCCGCACCTGGACCGGCTGAGCGTCTGGCTTGTCGGGATCGTAGGTGAAGGCCACGAATTGCCTGGCGAATTCCGGCCGGCCTTTGATGGCGCCGGGATAGAACAGCCGGCGGATGAGTTGGGCCCGGTTATTGTATTGCCGTTCCTCCACGAGTTGATCCGTGGTGGGATCATAGCCGAACTGAATGCTGCCCAGCGGATTGAGTTTGCCGTCGTAGATGACGCCCTGGCGAGTCCGGCCCTGAGGGTCGGTCACGAACACCCGCTTGATGTGCAAAATGTTATTTTTGTAGGTGAACTCCTCGACCAGATTCTTGTCGCCGTGCTTCCAGGATTCCGTGCGGGTGCCATCGCGGTGATTGAAAATGCGGCTGAAAGCTCCGGTCGGCTTGCTGCCCTGGGCGAAGGCGGCAGTGCCGAGTAACGGAAGGATAAGGAGGAGTCGGAGCGTTTTCATGGCTGCGTATTAGTCGGGAAGGGGTTCACTTTTCCGCAGCGGCGGCGGCTTTGGCCTGTTCCTGGCTGGCGGCGTTGAGTTTGATGAGGGGGACTTTGAAGGACTTGTTTTCGGCTGTCTGGATGACCACGGCGTCGCCGCTCATGCGGACGTAGCGGGCTTTGATCGTCTTGCCATCCGTATTCGTCCAGTCCTGAAGCGGTTCTGGCGGGGCATCCGGCTTGCGCGGCGGCAGACCGCCCCCGGATTTGGATCCGGGACCGCCACCGTCGAGGCTCGCGCCTTCCTCAATCCACTCGCGCAGGAGCTTCACCTCCTTCGCGGTCAGCCCTTCCTTATTGCCCGGCGGCATCCGGTCTTTTTCACGCGTGACGAGGTCCAGAATATTGCTCCGCTCCGGATCGCCGGGAACGATTTGGCCTTTGGGCCCGATGTCGTTGGCGAGTTTCTTGAGGTCATCGAAGACGTAACCCGCCTTCGGCTGCTTCATCCCGGCGTTGTGGCACTCGTAGCATTTGGCTTTGAGAATGGGCCGGATATCCTTCTTAAAATCTGCCGCGCCGGCTACAGCGGTGGAGAGGCCCAGGACGGTGAAGATGTTGCGGAGGAGGCTCATGCGGGCGCGACATGACACCCTTCCGGGCCACTTGGCAAGCCGGGGGAAGCGGGGTCAGTCGAGGTAGATGAATTCGTTCAGGTTGAGGATGGCGCGACAAAATTCTGTGAGCGTGCCGCTGGTGAGGAGTTTGAGGGCGGCGGTGCGTTCGGCTGCCAGCGGTTCACGACCAAAGGCATGGCGCCATGCGGCATCCACGCGCCGGGCCGCGTCCGGGCCGCACTCTTTTTCCAGCCGGGCGGCGAAGGTCTGCGCCATCAGGATGGAGAAGGGGTTATTTAACAGAGTGGCGGCCTGGGGAGCGACGGTGGAAACGAGCCGGCGCGGGCAGGTGACGAAGTTGTCCGGTAGATCGAAGATTTCCATGAACGGCAGGCGGACGCTGCGTTTCTGGACGAGGTAGATGCTGCGGACGTTGAGCTGTTCCGGCGGGCTCGGATACCAGCCTTTGGTTTTCGTTTCGTTGTCATCGTAGAAAGCAGGATTGGCAGCGAGGACTTCATCCGGCAGCGATGGCCACCGCGGCGGGCCTCCCTCGAACGGTGTCAGCGCGCCGGAGACGGCGAGCATGGCATCGCGCAGTTGCTCAGCGGTGAGCCGGCGGGGGTTCATGCGCCACAGCAGGGCGTTGTCGCTGTCGAGGCTCAGGGATTTCTCCCTTACGGCGGCGTTAGGCACAGTGGTAGCCTGGCGGTAGGCTGCGCTTGTGACCATGCGGCGAATCATTTTCTTCAATGACCATCCGTCCTCCACGAACTTCACCGCAAGGTGATCAAGCAGCGCAGGATGCGACGGACGCGCTCCGCTCCAGCCAAAATCGCCCGGCGTAGCGACGATGCCCTTACCGAAACACTGCTGCCAGAGTTGATTCACCATGACGCGGGCGGTGAGCGGATTCTGTGGCGAGAAGAGCCATGCGGCGAGTGCCGTGCGGCGGCCATTTCCACCACCGGCCGGTTTCGTAATGGCCGCCGGTTGCGGATCGAAAATGGCGGGAATGCCCGGCTGCACCTCCTCGCGCGGTTGGTCAGGATCGCCCTGGGCGAAGATTTTCGATGGCCCCGGCGCGTCCTCTCCGCGGGCACAGAGGCCGGTAGTGTAAGCCCGCCGCGACTTCTTCGCATCCGCTGCGGATTTCTCCATCGCCTCCAGTTTCCCGCGCTCGTCCTTTGTGAGGGCTTCACGGACTTTGTCGTCCTTCGGTTTTCCGCCCAGCCTCTTTCGCGCTGCCTCAAGGATTTGACCGGCCACTGCTTCGTGCTGTTTCAGGCGCGCCTCGGCGGCCTCGTTGTTTTTGCGGATAGTCTCCTGCTCCGGCGCGAGATCGAGCGGCAGGTCGTCGGCGAACTTAACGCCCTCGAAAAAGGCACGCAGCCGGTAGTGGTCCGCCTGCGCCAGCGGCTCGGTTTTGTGATCGTGACAGCGGCAGCAAGTCATCGTGAGGCCGAGAAAAGCGGAGGCTGTGGTTTCCGTCAGATCAGCCATCCAGGCGGCCCTGGTCTTGTGTTCCTCATTGAACAGCTTCGAGGAACTGTCCCACGGACCGATACGCAGGTAGCCGGTGGCGATCAGGCAATCCTGTTCCGCGGCATCACGCGGAGCGCCATTCACCATCTCGTCGCCGGCGAGCTGCTCGCGCAGAAAGCGGTCGAGCGGTTTGTCGGCGTGCAGCGAACGAATCACGTAGTCCCGATACCTCCATGCCTGCGGGCGGAACTCGTCCCAGTCGTAGCCGTTGCTGTCGGAAAAGCGCACCAGGTCGAGCCACCAGCGCGCCCAGTGTTCGGCGAAGGCCCGCGAGCCCATGAGCTTTTCCACGAGTCGGTCCGGCGCATCCGCGGCGGCGTCATCCACGAAAGCATTCAGCTCCTCCGCTGAGGGCGGCAGTCCCGTGAGATCAAAATGCAGCCGCCGTCCGAGTGCCCGCCGGTCCGCCTCCGCCGCGGGCTTCAGGCTTGCCGATTCCAGACCGGCGAGGATGAACCGGTCCAGTTCCTGACGCGCCCAGTCTTTGGCATGCACCTCCGGCAGCGAGGGCCTCTGCACTGGAAGCAGCGACCAGTGAGCGAGTCGTTCGCCTTTGAACAGCACGCGGACGGGATTTCGCGCGTCAGACCATGCATCGCCAATGCGCTCATCCGCCGACAGCGGTGCCGCCATGACGAGCGAGAT
>JANOZA010000076.1:0-2348 GCA_031429155.1 Verrucomicrobiota bacterium
CGGCTCGACATTTGCCGGAGCGCCCGCGCGCGGCAACGCGAGGCGGTGGCTTTGCAAATAGTCCGCACTCCCTGCATCGAACCGCAGCGCGGTTCCCCCATGAATAGCCGGGGGTGAAACCCCCGGTCAGCCGCCCCACGACACAGGCGATGGGCCGTCCGAAAGTCCCATCGCCTGTCATTTATATACGTTACCGGGGGTCTTCGACCCCCGGCTATTCATGGGGGAACCGCGCTGCGGTTCGATGCAGGGAGTGCGGACTATTTGCAAAGCCACCGCCTCGCGTTGCCGCGCGCGGGCGCTCCGGCAAATGTCGAGCCGCTGCGCGGAGGATGGCAAGGGCGGCTGGAAGCCCGCCCCTCCCCAGTGGGCGGCCTCACAGGCTCACCCGGCGCTGCGCAGGTCGAGGCTGACGAATTGCAGCAGGTCGGCGTCGGTCATTTCGGTGAGGGTGCGGGCGGCGCCGTCGTCATTGCCGAGGATGTCGGTGGCGAGGGCTTTCTTGTCGCGGATGAGGGCGTCTATCTTTTCCTCCAGGGTGCCCTCGCAGACGAACTTGTGGACGAGCACGTTCTTTGTCTGACCGATGCGGAAGGCGCGGTCCGTGGCCTGGTCCTCCACGGCGGGATTCCACCAGCGGTCGAAGTGAATCACATGACTCGCGGCCGTGAGCGTGAGGCCCGTGCCGCCCGCCTTGACCGAGATGACGAAGAACGGGGGGCCGCCGGGCTCCTGGAAGCGGGTGACGAGTTCCTGACGTTTCCCTACGGGCGTGCCGCCGTGAAGAACGAGCCCCGTCTGGCCGAAGATGGTGGCCAAAAAGTCCGCCAGGGGAGCCGTCATCTCACGGAACTGGGTGAAGATGAGCACCTTTTCCTGACGGTCGGAGATGTGTGAGGTGATCTCGCGCAGGCGGTCGTATTTCCCGCTCTCCTCCGGCAAAAAAGTGGCGTCCCCGGCGAATTGTGAGGGGTGATTGCAGATCTGCTTGAGCCGCATGAGCGACGCGAGGACCACGCCCTGCCGCTGGATGCCGTCCTCGGCCTCTGACAATTCCTTCGCCATGGCATTCACGGCGCGCTGGTAGAGCGAGGCCTGACGTTTGCTGAGGTGACAGAAGGCGGTGAGTTCTGTTTTGTCAGGCAGGTCCGGGGCAATGGCGGGATCGGTCTTCATGCGGCGCAATATGTAAGGCTGCACGAGCCGCCGGAGAGGGGAAAAGCCGTGCGGGCTCTTCGCCATGCGCGCCGTGCTCTGCGCAAAGTCGCCCGGGGCACCGAGCAAGCCCGGATTGATAAAGTCGAAGAGGCTCCAGAGGTCGGCGAGGCGATTCTCGATGGGCGTGCCGGTGAGGGTGAGGCGGAAGGCGGCGTTGATTTTCTTCACCGCGCGCGCCTGGCCGGTGCCCGCGTTCTTGATGGCCTGCGCCTCGTCGAGCGCGGCGATGTCCCATTGGATAGTGGAGAACGACTCGAGCTTCCCCAGCATGGTGTAGGTGGTGATGACGACGGTGTCGCGCGTCAGGGCGCGGTGCGTGCCGGCGCTGAGTTTCTTCATGCCGGAGGCGTCGAGCGCCGAGCGGTGGGCGATGAGGAATTCCATGTCCGGGGCGAAGTTTTCCAGCTCCCGGCGCCAGTTCCCCAGCAGGGAGGCGGGGACCACCAGCAGCGAGGGCCGCGGCGTGGTCCTGACAGCGCGGCGCAGGAGCAGCAGGGCGATGACCTGGATGGTCTTGCCGAGTCCCATGTCGTCCGCGAGACACGCGCCGAGGCCCATGCCGCTGAGGAAGTGCATCCAGTTGACGCCCGTGCGCTGATAGGGCCGCAGCGTGGCCCGCAGGCCGGGGACCGGGGACGCATCGGTGAGGTGCCGGGCGGGGTCGCGGAGTTTGGCGAGGAGTTTGTCGAACTGCGCGCCGGGCGCGAAGGCGGTCCATTCGCCACTGGCCGTTAGTTCCTCCGCCTCGCCCGCTACGCCGCCGCCCATGCCGGACATGAGGCGCAGGCCGATGTGAAACGGGATGCCATTGGCACTGGCCGCGGCGGCCTGTTGCCATTTGGCGAGCGCCTCGCGGAGTTTGGCGCGGTCAATTTCCACCCACTGGCCCTTGAGGGAAATGAGCGGGGCCTCGCTGGCAAGAATGCGGGCCAGTTCTTCAGGTGTTAGTTTTTCCCCGCCCATGGCCACGTCCACGTTGAAGTTCACCAGAGAGTCCACGCCCATGCCCTTGCGCTGCTCGCCGCTTTCCACGGTGACGGTGACGGCGGGCCGGGCTGCACTGCGCCCGCCGCTCCACCAGTCGGGTACCCTGACAATGAGGCCGGAGTCTTCGAGCCGGGGGATCTCGC
>JANOZA010000077.1:0-3586 GCA_031429155.1 Verrucomicrobiota bacterium
CTGCGGGAGGCCGCTTCCACGAGACGCGTGACATGCGCCAGGGTGTCAGCGAGGTGCGTTTCATCGAAAAGTTCGTCATTGGCGGCGCGGGTTAGTTCCAACCCGAAGGAGCCGCGCGGCAGAGCGGTGAGCAGGAGCCGGGAATTCACTTCACCGGAGCGACGGCCCCGCTGGCCGACAACTCCATGCCAGCGGTCGGCATAGTCTGCCATGACCATATTTTGAAAAGGCTCCAGAACCCGTCCGGCAAAGCTGGCATCTATACCCATTGAGCCCTGCACTGGTTCTCCGGAGAAGAAGAGCACCGTGCGGGCTTCCTTTTGGCCGGGTGGCAGGGACTCGACTTGCGTTGTGAGTTCGGCCTCCCGTTCGGCAAAGGCCCGGGACATGAGCGGATGCCCTCCGGCCAGTTCCTTGAGACGGCGTGTCTCCAGAAGCTGGACGTTCAGAAATTCTCTGTAGGCGCGGGCAGTCATGGCGTGGGTTGGCGTAGTTCCAGCCGGGCGGCGGCATCTTCCGAGGGGGTATTCAGTTCGATGCGCAGCATGCCCTTCCATACGCCGAGACGGTTGTGCGAAAAGAGCGAAATCCAGTAGCGGGTCATTTCGATGGTCAGTTCCGGGCTGAACCCGGCATCGAACGGGTAGTGGTCCAGATGGAAGTTGGCCTTTGCGAGCGGGGGGCTCGCGAATTCCGGGAATACCGCGGCCAATTGGGCGGCGTCGAATCCCCAGTAAACGGTGACGACATCCAGGTCATTGGGTGACCGGCTTTCGCGGGTCTCAATGTCCTCCAGAAAACTGCCATCGAGCCAATGAAATCCGGTGAGCAGTCCACCAGCGTGCAGATTCTCCCGAAAATCGAGGAATCCGGCAAGAATCGCCCGCCGCTCCGGAGAAAAGCCAAACCGGCGGCATAGGTCCACTGTCGAACATGGATACGGGGACAGTTCCGACGCCAATGTCGGCGACCCCAAATGGGGAGGCAGCACAAGGTTGTGGTCGAAAGGTGGGATGGGATCGGGCATCGCAGTGTGATATCGTTGATAATTGCGGGCAGAGTTGCGAGCGGAGTTTTTAACACGAGTCTGGGTGAAGCGTCACCGTCACTGGGACAACTGGCCACACCAATAATTGAGGAAGTCCCGATTCCACCCGGCAGATGGGCAGGGTCACCGTCGTCTCCCGCGCCGCCAGCCGGAATGACTTTGCCACCGGGCCGGGCGGCGCCGCCCTCAGCGGCTCCGCCACGTGGACCAGCGCAGGCATCCGCCTGATTGACAACACCATGGGGCAGTTGGGAAGCATGGTCATGGAGAGCCCTTCCGTAGTCCCGGCCCAGACCGCTTTCACCGCCACCTTCAACGTCACCCTCGGAACCAGCGCGAGCGTGGTCCCTGCGGACGGCATGAGCTTCGTCGTGGGCGACCCCGGCAGCGGCCCGTGGGGCGAATCCGGCCCCCACACCGCGCACAGCCTCGCGCTCGGCTTCGATACCTACGACAACAGCCCCGCGAATGACAACATCGGCATTCACCTCTGGATCAACGGCACCCACGCCGCCGTCAGCCCGGTGAACCCCTACACGAATGGCTTCCCCACGCTGGTGCAGGTCCGCTACAGCCCCACCGGCAAACTGAGCCTGACCTACGGCGGCAAACCCATCTTCAACGAGATCACCACCCCGGGCTTCACCCTCCAACCCGGCGACCGCTACGCCTTCGGCGCCAGAACCGGAGGCGCCACCCAGGTCTGCACCGTGGACGACGTGGTCATCTCCCTGCAGTGACCTCGGATCGCTCAAGTTCCCGGGTAACTTCTTCCCCCCCCCTGGGATACTTCTGTCACACGCTGTGTGATTTCGCCACTGTCACAAGCGGATGAACTATCCCGCAGCCAGGGCTTCGAGCTTGGCCAGATTCAGCGTGCCGCCGCCGCGCAGGAAGAAGCGGGTGATGCCTTCCCGCAGCGTCCGGTAGAGTGCCGGATCTGTCGCCGCGAGTTCAGGGGGGACATCCCGTTTGGCGTAACGGACCACCGCGGCCACCTCGGACCAGCGCTTCTCTTTGAGAAACACCCCAAGCTGGTCGGGATGCTCCAGCAGGTGACGGGCGACGAGTTCTTCTTCACGCGGAGTCATGGTGTGGTCAGGTTCAAGTAAACAAGATTTTCCCCGGCTCGCTGCTGATTGAAAGCAGAAAATCCGGCGATGATCGCCCGGATGCGCCCGGGATCGGGGTGATACTGGTGCTGGAGAAACAGAACGTCGGCAATGTCACGCGCATCGCCGCGGATGAGTTTGGAAGCGATCAGGTTTTCGATGGGCGGGCGGATCAGATGCAGCCGCCCCATTCGTTCCACCCGCACCGGTTCAAAGGAGCCGATCTCCACCACGCCTTCCTCCACGATCTGCAAATAGGGGCGGTCCGGTTCCAGCGCAGACCTGGGATTGTAAAGCAAGCCCACGGCTTCCGCAGCCTCCCGCAGTTCCTGCCGGTCGTAATCGCTCACCGGCTGCCACACATCCAGATCCCGGGATGTGCGCGACTCCATCCCACCAAAAAGACAGGCCGCCGAACCAATCAGGCACAGCCGCACTGGCGGCCCCTCTTTGCCGAGGCGGGACGCGAGACGTTCGAGCAAGTCGAGCCATTGCGGGCCGCCCAGCGTGTCGGGGAGTTCGGGCATGGGGTGTTGGTTCATTTCTGGTTAGCTGCCGGTGGCACCTTGCTCACCTTCTTGAGCTTCAAAAGTGATTTCATCAGAAGTCAGTCCTTCCGCCACGGTAGCGGCCAGAAGCCATCCGCGACCAGTTCCAATTCACGGCGCATGGAATGAAAGTGCTCCCGCGGCCTGATCTGCGGAGGCGCAACGTGGCGCGGTCATGCCTTTGAGGCCGGCCGTGTTTGTTCTCCACGCGCGCAAGGTTCCCGGACATGGGCCAACACGGCGAGCCTCAAAGGCATCGCCGCCCTACGGTTCACTCCAGCCGCACCCGGTACGATGCGCGCAAGTTCCCGGGAAATTTCTGCTTTGCTGGAATGAAGCAGAGGAGCCAGGTTAGATCTTGAGAACGGCGCGCAGAGCCCTCCTGACTCGATCAAACAAGACTTCTGTCAGGGCGAGGCTGACGGTAAGTTCACCATACTCGAATTTGAGGTGGAAATGCTCCTGCGCCCCAAGGCCGGCAGCTTCCATCAGCAAACGCTGATGCCGCCAAAACATGCCGCGCAAGTCGTGCCAGTCCCAATCCGACTCCCGCGTGATGATGAGTTCAGCCGTCGCGCCAAAGCGCCAGACCTCGCGACGCGAGCCAATGTCATCCAGCGGCGGCGGACCTTCCCGCAATTGCGCGGCCATGGACTGCACCTCTTCATCCCCCGCCGCAAAGGCTTGCGCAAGGTGCTCTGCCAGCGCAGCCACAGAGTCCATGGCCGGACGGCAGGAGTAAGTAAAGCTGGAGGGCGTCATCGCGATAGAGAGTTCCCCGGGTGCAAGTTCACAAGTAACTTCTACACAGAACCACATCACCCGCGAGACTGCCGCCATCGCCCAGGCCACCTTCCGCGACTCTCCGCCTCTGCACC
>JANOZA010000078.1:0-10319 GCA_031429155.1 Verrucomicrobiota bacterium
GGCGGGCATTTTGCTGGCGCGGCGGGGAATGGCGGCTACGGTGCGCGCCGTTATGAAACTACT
Organism: Verrucomicrobiota bacterium; assembly: GCA_031429155.1. Classification (GTDB taxonomy): domain Bacteria; phylum Verrucomicrobiota; class Verrucomicrobiia; order Verrucomicrobiales; family V1-33; genus V1-33. The sequence continues at coordinate 64 of JANOZA010000078.1, forward strand.
CAATCGTCTCCAACATGTTTTCGCCGCCGGCTTTGTCAGTGCGGCACTCGCTGCCTCTGCCACTGCCGATGTCATTCCGGTGAAGCCGGAGGATGGCTCGAAACATTTCGATGCTGTCGCCAAACATCTGGAACTGGGCGGGCTGTTCTTTACCTATATGGACGTGGACGGCGATCTGGCGTCCATGGGGGAACTGGGGGATCGGCTGCTGGGGATCGCGAGGAAGTCCACGCCGGCCATTCCGAAAGAACTCAGTGCCGGGAAGATGATCGAGGCGCTGGGTCTCAATTGTGTGAGGGCGATGGGAATGAGTTCGCGCCGTCAGGGGAAGGATCTTTTTCACAATCGTGCGCTGCTCTATATGCCGGACGGTCCGAAGGGGTTGATGAAGTTGTTTGGAGGGAAGGCGGCGCCGTTCGCGGTGACGTCGTTTGCGCCTGCGGATGCGGGCATCGCGTTCCAGGCGGAGATGACGCTGGGGGCGCTGCTGGAGACTGCGGAGGCGGTGATCAAGTCCACGGGCCAGGAGGATTTGCTGGCGCAGTATAAGGCAGTGATCTCACTGCCGGTGCCGGGCGCGGGCATGAGCGCGGGGGAGTTCATCGGGAAGCTGAATACACGGATGATGATGGTGCTGCGGATAGATGAGGGGAAGAAGCTGTCCGTGCCCGGGGCTCCGGTGGAGATCCCCGGCATCCAGATAATGCTCGCCTTCGAGGACATTGATTTTGTGATGAAGCCGCTCCTGGAGATGCTGGGAGAGAATGATGCGGTGACGGTGGAGAAGGCTGAAGGCTCCACGGTTATCCGTCCGAATGCGCCGATGCCCGGGGATCTGACTTACTTTAAGCCGGCGCTCTACCATGATCAGAAGAGCAAGCGGATCATCCTCACAAGTCATCTGGAGATGGCGCAGTCTGCGGGCAAAGGAGATACCCTGGCCGGGAGCGCGGACTTTAAGCAGGCGATGACGGGTCTGCCTTCGGAAGGTAACGGGCTGAGCTATGCGACGCCGCAGTGCATGAAGGCCTTTCTGAATTTCTACAGCACCATGATGGAGCAGTCCATGAAGGCCGGCGGAGTCGCGAGCCCGCCCCGGGAAATGATGGATGTGCTGCTGTCCCTGTTTCCAGTCCCGTCCGCTCCGGTGGCCAGCATTTATGCCAATGTGCCGGAAGGGATGCTTTTCATGTCCAATGTGAATGATAACCACAAGAATACGCTGGTGCAGATGGCGGCGTTGCCGCTGGCGATGGTCGCGGCAGGCGCGGCGACGGCTTATACCAGTGTGGAAAAGGTCCGTGAAAAAGTGGAGGAGCGCGCGCGCCCCGCTCAGCCGCGTGAGGACGCCGCCGAAGCGCCGGCCAAAGCCGTGAAGAATAATCTCCAGCAGATCGCGTTCGCGGCACAGACTTACTTTCTGGACAATCCGAAGGCGAACGAAGTGACCTACGAGGCGCTGGTGAAGGCGGAGTTGATCTTCGATCTCGATCCCGTGGCTGGCGAGGCTTACAAAGGCCTAACGCTGAAGCGCGGCGGCGGCGAGTTGAGCGTGAAGCTCAAGGGCGGTGACAGTATCTCGCTGAAATACCAGGCGGCGCAGGATTGATCGCTGCCCGCCGGGGGGCTCGTCACTGCGGACGGGGCTATTGCCGTGCTCCTTTTCCGAAGGAGATGCCGGCGATCTTGCCGCCTCCCTGGGTGGCTCCGAGCCGGCGCCCGACCGAGACATCGGGAAAGAGGAACTGCTCCGTGGAACGCTTTTCGAGGCGTTCCTGGAAGCGGTGGAAGAGGAACAGAAGCGCTGAACCGATGACCAAAGCACCGGCGAGTCCGGTGAGGATGCGCCAGCGGTTGGCGGTGTTCGCCGGTGTTTCCGTCGCGTCGCCGTGCGCGGCAAATGACTGCATGAGAGAATCTGCCGCGCCTCGCAGACCTTTGGCGGGGCTGCCGCCGGGCTGGATTTCGACTTCACGCGCCTTCACTCTGGCCTCTTCCATTGCCTTGAAGAGAGCGGCGGAAGTGAACTGTTGTTCGTTGGTTACCTTTCCGGCGATGCCCATGCCTTGCTCGTCCGGACCCGTGCCGCGATTCATCACCAGCACCGCACCAGGCCGGTCCCTCAGCCATTCGTGAGCCAGCCGCTCGGCCCACAATTGTGCCGTCGTTTCCGGCAGAGTGGTGTAGGCCGCGACGTAGATGCCCATTTTGGACCGGTTGTGAAACTGCGCCAGATCCGACTTCAGCGCGGCTTCTTCCTCCGGGTTGAAGGCATCGGCCTGATCTATCACAAAGTCCGCCGGAGGCGCAGGGAGCGGTTCCTCCTTTGCCCGACCGGGGGAGGGCGAGACGACATTAGGCATCGGGATGGCGGTGGGCAGCGTCCCGGTTTTCTTCCACGTCTCGGCGGAAATGGTGAGGCCGTGCAGCGCGGCACGGAGGCGCTGGGCGGCGGTGGCTTCGTCGGGCATCATGGCTGCGGCTTTGCTGGCAGAGAGGAACAACGCCTGCATATCCTCCATCCGTCCGAGCGCGCCCGGAGTGGCGCTGTAGTTCAATTGCCCCGAGCCGCGTTCATAGAGCATGACTACGCCCGGCCGGCTCTTCGACCACGCGGTCACCAGCCGTTCGCCATACTGATCCACGGTATTGCCGAAAATGTAATTCGCGGTCACGACATAGGCCGGCAGTCCCACACGATGGCTGAAATCTTCAAGCTCCGCAGCGACCAGCACTTTCTCCTCGCTGTTGAAGACATTTCCGTCATCGAGGAGTCCGCCTGCCGGCGCCTCCGGTAGAGCAGGGGCCGTGTCCGGCTGCTTTGCCGCGTCCTGAGCACGACTCCCTGCCGCCACCACCAGCATGAAAGCGGCGAGGCACCATGACGGCAGCAACTTGGTCGGTCGAAACACGCGGCGAGTAAATGCCGCCGTTCCCGTCCGACAAGGGAAATGAAACTGACGATCAGGGCCGAATGTCAGGAGCAGGTGCCTCCGGAGGACGACCCACGGGCAGGAATCCCGCGCCTGCCGCTGCCTTCACGACCATGTTAGCCGCGCGCGTCACGGCGGCGTGGTGGAGGCACTCGAATAGAACGCTGGCCACAAACAAGACGCCCAGCGTCCACACCGGATGAAACCGGGCGACCAGCACCAGCGCCGCTGCGATCACGAGCGCAGACAGGAAAAGCAGCGCGGTCGCCCCGGTGGCGCGCGTGGCAATGCGCACCCGGGTGAGGCACTTCGCGTCGTTGTGGTATTCCGTGACGCAGGCAAACCGGACCCGCCACCAGCGGCTGGCTGTGGTTTCCATGTCCCAGTCTCGCCAGCCGTCGTCCGTATGCACCGGAATCTTGAGGCTTCGGAGATGCTCTGTGAGGGCGGTGATGAGTTGGTGACGGTCCGCGCCATTCTCACTCCACAGTTCCAGCGCTGCTACCCGCTTGTAGAACCACAGGCGGGGCCGCGGATCAGAACTGCGGGCGAACCACGGTGCGCCCGGTGAGCTGCCGAGCCTGACATTCCAAAAGAAACGGCTCCAGCCACGAATGACCGGCTGCGCGAGGAGCAGGAACCAGAGCAGCAGCCGGGCGCGCACTCCGCACCACGGTTCGGCTAGTTGAAGGCGCATGGCCAGACGAAGGGTGTGCACCAGTGGCGCCGCGGCCATGATCGCTGCCAGCCAGATGATGGACGGCAGCCACAGGGCATTCAAAGCAACAGCGAGGGTCACGAGCCACCATGGAAACCCGGTTATCAGCCAGCCGATTTCCGACGCCGGCGCGCCATACACTGCCTGGTATCCCGCTGATCCGAAGACGCCGGAGTAGATCCGGCTGGAGTGATGGGCGAGCCGGCGCAGCGCTGTTTGATAGACTACGCCGCGCCATCGCGCTCCGCCGAGCTGGCCAAACCGGTTGCTGTGCCGGGAGGTGAGGAGCGCCTCGGCTTTCCCGTAGCCCGATTGCTGCCTGAGATAAGCGCGCACCGTGAACCGCCGGTAGTGCCAGACCATCGCCGCGGCGTTGAAGGCGATGACATGGCCCGCTTCCAAAAGCCGCCAGCAAAAGTCCACATCATCGCCGGCGGCGTGATATTTGGGACGGAAGCCGCCGAGTTCATCAAGCGCACTGCGGCGGATGGCCATGTTGCAGCCGGGGATGTGTTCCGCCGTGGTATCCGTCAGGAGCACATGCGCCGGTCCGCCGGGTGCGGCGATGACACATGCCTGGCTGCGGTTCACGGGCGAGGGCGGGATGTTCGGCCCGCCGGCGGCCGCGACTTCGGGCCGCTCGAAGGCGCGCGCGAGGTAAATCAGCCATGATGGTTCCACCACACAGTCGTCGTCGGTGTAGGCCAGGATTTCGCCACTGGCCGCGGCGGCACCGGTGTTGCGCGCCACACTTAGCCCCTGCGGCTCCTGCCGGATGCAGCGGACTTCCGGAAACCTCGCGGTAATGGCCGCGATGTCCTGCGTGCTGCCATCGTCCACGACGATGGTTTCAAAGTCCGGGTAGTCCAGCCGCGTGATGGACGCGAGGCATTCCGGCAATGTGGCCGCACCGTTGCGCGTGCAGATGATGACACTGACGCGAGGAGGCTGCTCCGGCAGCAGGGAGACGACGAAGGGCGGACCTCCGGCCAACTGCGTCCACGCCCGCCGGGGCGTGCGTGCCCGGTCGGTCAGGCCAAACTGCCAGCCGGTGACATCCTGCCCGCCGCGATGCCATTCGTCGGTGAATGAAAACAGCATATTGCCTGCTACGCCGCGCTCCAGGCAGACACGGCGCTGCCATTCGAGTGTCGCCGCCTGCTTCTCCTCACTGCTGGACTTCACATCCACGCCAAACTCCGAAATCACCAGTGGCTGGTCTCCAGCCAGGTTTTGCAGGCGCGCAAGATAGCGGTCAAAGGACTCCGACGACTCCAAATAGACATTGAACGCGAGGAAGTCCGCATTTGCCGGATGGAGAAATTCGGTGGTCGGGTAATTGGCGTAGGCGATGAGCAGGTCCGGTGCCTCCTGCCGCGCGGTCTCGATGAGTGTTTCGAGAAAAGCCTGAACACGTCGTGGACCCAGCCAGCGGACGAGGGGCGCCTGGATTTCATTTCCAACCATGAGCGCGACCACTTCGCGGCGCCCCGCCAGCCGCCGGGCGGTTTCGCGCACTCTCAGGATGGCCTCCCGGCGTGAAGCCGCCGAATGCAGAAAGTCCACGTGATCCGTCCACGCCACACCGGTCATGACGCTGAGGCCGTATAGGGAACAGAGGTCGAGAAACCAGTCTGGCGGTGCGGTGAACAGCCTGATCGTATTCGCCCCCCAGGCGGAAATCATCGCGAGGTCCGCCTCGGCACGCTCCGGGACGGGCAGCGAGTCTGCGCCGAAGAACGGCCCGTAGGTCAGCCCGTGCATTGTCCAGAGTCGGCCTCCCCTCCTGAAATACTTTCCGGAGGCGACGGGGCGCTCTGCGGAAGGGGAGGGGAATCGGATGGGATCAGGCATTGTCGGCAGTTCGAGGGGCGACACTCAATCAGCCGCCCATTCCTGCGGCAAGTGTGAAGGCACGGAGAACACGAATACTGCACCCGCCTGCACCGCCGCAGAATACGGGATTCTGCGGCGGCATCTCAGGTGATTACTTCTTCAAAGAGTAGCGGGTCCACTTGCCCTCGCCGGTCTTGTCAAACTTGTCATTGGCTATGAGTTCCAGGACCCTTGGGTAGAACAGCCCGGAAGCTATGGAGACCTTCCGCGCAGACGTGCCATCTTTGCCGGCGGCAGCCACGAGCCTCGTAATCAGGGCCATCGCATCCTCTTCGCTCATCCGCTTGCCCTTGGGCCGTCCGCGTCCTTTGCGGGGCTTATCAGCGAACGCCAGCGGGTTGGCTGTCAGTTCCGCCGCCCAGCCTTGCGTGATCTTCTTTCGTTTGCCACTGGGGGCTGCGGAAGGACTGGCTTTGAACGGCGTTGCTTTGAGCGGCGCGGATTCCGGTGCTCCTGTCAGCGAGGCTTGAAGGATGGCCACCTGCGATTGCAGTGCCGCGAGTTTTTGACGGCGGAGAGTCGCCAGTTCCTTTTCAAGTTCTGCGATTCGTTTGTCTATAGAGTCATTCATACTGCTTTTGGGATTAGGGGTTAAGGGTGGGGTTTGGGAAAAGCAAACAAACCAACGACTGCTGAAGCCCCTCTACCCATAAACGTCAAATCAAAAACCCATAGAATACATTACATTCGCCTTGCCGGTATTCCCCGAAATTAGGGCACGAGCAGTGGGGAACTCTCCGGGCGGCCTCGGCTTTTGGAGCGCCGCGGCGATCAACTGGAGTGAAGAACATCAAAACGCTCTATCCCCGCGCTTCCAGGTGCCATCCCATTGCCTCAGTTCACACGGTTGGAACTGCTTCTTGTAACCCATGCTGGGGCTTCCCGGAACATAGTAGCCAAGGTAGAGCCATTTTTTTCCGAGCCGCTGCGCATGGAGGAAACTTTGAAGAACGGTGAACAGTCCGATGCTTCTTCGCCACAGAGCGGGGTCATGGAAATGCGTAACTGCGGTGAGTAGATCCGGTTCTTCGTCTGACATAAGCACTGCGACCGGGCGGTCATTTTGCCAGACGCTGATTTCCGTCATCGGTGCCGGTCCATGGATGAATTCCTGCTGATAGGCTTCCGGAGAAAGACTGCTGCGCTGCCAGCCGTGGAGGATGCTTTGCGCCTCCCGGTAGCGGTTGTAGAGTGCCAGCCGGTCCGGCGTGAACGGCGGCGGAGAGGCGATCCGGACTTCCGCGGCTGCGTTGCGGTTGAGCACGCGGCGCTGGGTGCGGTTGGGCCGCCACTCATCAAGAGGCACCCGCATGCTGTAGCACCGGCGGCACCACCGGCACAGGGGCCGCTGGAGGAAAGATCCAAATTTGAACCAGCCTTCGAGGAGCTTTTCTGTGTAATCACCGGGCTGCATCGCGCCGATCTGCGCGTATTGCATGGCGGCGAATTGGCCGCCGAGATAAGAGCACGGGTCCGGGCCGTTGGTGACTGTGTGGAGGATTTGCACGGGGGGATTACGACTCCATTTCGCGAGGAGCGCGCCCTGCGCAATGAGGGAGGCACACTTACGAGCTTAGAACAGACTCAATGTCCGGTGAGTCAGGCAATGCCTCTACGTAAGCCCTTAGATTTCCGCAGATGGAGGCTTCTCACCGGCGCGGGCAGGGAGAGCGCTCATTTACCGAACGCAAACAAGTGCGTGGCGGTGCGGATGAAAATTCGCCCGCCGGACAAAGCGGGCGTGGCGAGGATGGGGGCTCCGAGATTCGTCTGATGGAGTGTCTTGGCCTGATCGGCGGGTTCGATCACAGTGACGACACCGCGAGTTGAACAGAGGTAAATGCGACCGTCGGCGGCAACGGGGGAGGCGTAGTAGTCGCCGCTGGCTTCGCTGCCGAGGCGCTCACGCTCGAAAACAATGCTGCCGGTTTTGGCATCGGTGCAGGTGAGCAATCCGCCATCGGCGATGACCCACAGCCGGTCCCGGTAGAGCAGCGGAGAGGACACCTTGGCGGTGCCCTTTTGGTGTTTCCATGCCGTGTGCGTCGTCGTGATGTCGCCGGTCACTTTGCCGGGATCAGTCAGGGCAAAGATGCCGAATTGACCGTGCTTCGTGTAGTCGGAGGTGGACTTGAGTTCCAGGGCGTTGAGGGAGCCGTCGCGGTCGGTATCTATGAAGTCGTAGATGCCGTCTTTCTGAAAAAACGGCGTCTCGGCGCGGGACAGGCCGCCGCTCTTGTCAGTGTCCGCGATGAGCAGCAGTCCTTCCAGGCCGCCGGGCGCGGCAGATTCACCCAGGCTGCGCGACATCACGTAGAGCGTGCCGTTTCCGATGACGGGTGTGGGGCAAACGCTCACTGCTTCCATACCGCCCGCGTTCCAGTTTTCAGCGCCGCTGGTCAGCGCATAGGCAGCAATGCGGAGGCTGCCGGCGACGACGATTTCCTTCCCAGTGGGGCGATTCCACACCACCGGCGTGGTGTAACTGCTCATGGCAAACGGGCGCTGCACCTGCCAGCGGGTTTCTCCCGTCGCGGCATCGGCGGCGAGGAGAAAGGATTTTCCGGCCTGCTGGTCGCAGGAGAGAATGAGCTTGCCATCCACGATGATGGGCGAGGTGCCGCTGCCGTTCACGACAAAGGGCATCTCCATCGGTTTCCGCCAGACTTCCTTGCCGTCAAAGTCCCACGCGATGAGCCCGAAGGACGGGAACCAGCCGATCACACGCGTGCCGTCAGTCACCGGCGTGGCGCTGGCGGGATTGCTGGTTTTGTGAACGGACTCCAGCTTGGCCGATGGCACTTCTTTCCTCCACAGCACTTTGCCGTCCGCTTTGTCGAGGCAGAGCATCACCGGCTTGTCCGCCTCTACTGCGGTGAGGAAAACCCGGTCGCCCCAGACCACCGGCGAAGAAATTCCTGACGGCACGGGCGTCTTCCAGGCGAGTTCCTTTTCCGCACCGAACTCAGCCGGCGGATGGGCCTCCTCGGCGACGCCTGCGGCATTCGGTCCCCGGAATTGCGGCCAGTTGTCGTCAGCCTGGCAGATGGCGACGAAGGCGATGAGTGGCAGAAAAGTCAGAGCGAGGCGGGGCTGGAATTTCATAGCGGCACCCATGCTGCATGATACTGGCTGCGGGTCGAGAAGAGATTCTTCCGACTGGCCGGATGCTGTGCGGACGCTCCGGTTTTTCGCCGCCCTTGCCGTAACTCGCTTCCCTCGCCATTTCGTGGCCAATGAACTCCCCCACTCAGACTCCCCGGGCAGGACTGCGCATCCTCGTCACCGGAGGGACTATAGACAAAATCTACGATGCCGCGGAAGGGCGTCTCGCCTTCGAGCGGACGCAGGTGCTGGAAATGCTGCGGCAGGCGCGAGTGGCGCTGCCGGAGGAGTGTGTGCAGACGGTGGTGTTGAAGGATAGCCTGGAACTGCTGGACGCGGATCGAGCCGCTATCGCAGCAGCTTGTGAGGCGTCGCCGGAGGAGCGCCTCGTCATCACGCACGGCACGGATACCATGGTGCTGACGGCCAGGCATTTGGCGCAGTCACTGCGCGGACGGACCGTCGTTCTGACCGGGGCGATGGTGCCGTTTTCGGTGAACCGCTCCGATGCGCTGTTCAACTTTGGCTTCGCCATCGCTGCGGCGCGACTGCTGCCGCACGGGGTCTATGTGGCCATGAACGGCTGCGTGTTTCCATGGGATCAGGTGGAGAAAAACCGCTCTGCGGGGTGGTTTGAGGAACGCCTGCTTTCTTAGTCGAAATCCTAAATAGCCCTGCTACACTCCGCGCCGACATGCCCCGCATCCGATACCTTTTCCTGCTCTCCGCCCCGGCGTTCCTGCCATTGCTGGCCGTGCGTGCGCAGGAGGCTCCACTGCCGCCTTTGCCCGGTGAAGAGGGGCCGGTAACTCCGGGCGAGGCCTTCGCCATTCTACCGGGCCGGGGAGAGATTCCTCCTGAGAGTCTGGTGCCGGAGGACATGGTCGTCGAGCCTCCGCCGGAGACTCAGGCGCTGGATCAAATGCCGGATATCGAGCCGCTGGGAATGCCGTCCGATGGCGAACCCATGCCGGAGATGCCGCACGTGCCCGGGCTCGTGCTGCCGAAACAGCCGGTCGCTGTGCCGGGGAGGAATCTCCTGCCAGGGACGCCGGATTCTCCTGGAATGCTGCCCGACTTGCTGCCGCCGGCGGACCTGCAATTGGCGACGAAATCGCTTTGGTATAAAAGCCCGCTCGCCGCCCGCAAGGTCGCCGTCACGGAAGACAAACCGCTGCTGATGTTCTTCGCGCAGATGCCCGACAAGGTGTGTCTCTCGGCGAAACTCCATGACGACCTGTTCATCCTGCCGGAGTTCAATGAGTTCGCGTCAGCCAGACTGGCTCTCACCAAACTTCAGTATCCGGTGGGGTCGCGCAAAAACGAGTATCCCGAGGAAAAGCTGGCCGCTCTGAAGAATTTCCAAACCTACTTCAGGGTGACGGGATTTCCCACCGTGGTGGTCATAGACAAAAATGGCCGCGAGTTGGAGCGCTTCAAAGGTTACCGGCAAGTCACGGATGCGAGCGGTCAGAAATACAGCACCGGTCTGATATTGCTCGACCGTCTCAAGGAAGCCGTCAGCCGTCATGAGGAACGCCGCCGTTTTCGCACCGAGCGTGTTGAGCGCCTCCTCGCGCAGGGCTTCCGGCAGTGGACGAGCC